>JABDEF010000014.1 GCA_013287235.1 Gammaproteobacteria bacterium | reverse complement strand
AAAAAACGCAAAGTAACCCACAGCATAAACGCGCGCGAGTGACGAACGAAGCGGGGAAACTGGCATTACCCCTAAATAACCTAATCCAGTAAAACTCACCAGAAAAACCACAATGGCAAGTTTTGATAAATTGCCTTTATATCGAATCGAACGCACAGGACTTCGATCTAACCACGGCAACACAAACATCAGCGCAATAGAGGATGCCATGGCGATTAATCCCAAGAACTTATCGGGAACTGCACGCAAAATGGCATAAAACGGTGTCATATACCAAACGGGTGCAATATGTTCCGGTGTTTGCATGGGATTTGCCGGTAAATAATTATTTTCTTCTAAAAAAAATCCGCCCCCGCTCGGAAAAAAAAATACGATGATGGAAAAAATGATGAGAAATACGCTTACACCGACTAAATCTTTGACCGTGTAGTAAGGGTGAAAAGGAATAGTATCTTTACCTTTTTTTTCAGGGATAGATAAACCCTCTGGATTATTAGAACCAACATGATGCAATGCGACCAAATGCAAAAATACGAGCGCTAAAAAAATCAATGGCACAAATGTCACATGCAGTGCAAAAAATCGATGTAATGTGACGCCTGACACATTGTAATCTCCGCGAAGCCATAAAATAATGTATTTGCCGATGAGCGGGATGGCACTTGCGAATGAGGTAATGACTTCAGCACCCCAAAAAGACATTTGTCCCCAGGGTAAAACATATCCGGTAAATGCTTCTAGTAAAAGCGTCAAATAAATCGTCATACCGATGAGCCATAATAATTCTCGGGGTGCGCGATAAGAACCATAAATTAAACCGCGGTACATATGTAAATACACGACAACAAAAAATAATGACGCACCCGTGGTATGCATAAAACGCAAAAGCCACCCATAACGCACATCACGCATGATATGTTGAATAGAAGCAAAGGCGTCCCCTGCGGTCGGCGTGTATTCCATGGTGAGCCAAATACCAGTTACAATTTGATTGAACAAAACAAGTAAGGATAAAGAACCAAAGTAATACCAAAAATTGAAATTTTTTGGCGCATAATATCCTGTCATGTGACGATGCATGAATGCTTCGATGGGGAAACGTGCATAAACCCATGCGGATAACGCGCGAAATTTTCGTTCCAGCATATATAGTTACACCTCTTCGCCTTTTTGGTCTTGGCCAATCGTGATTTCAGTGGTACTCGTGTACATATATCGTGGAATTTTTAAATTGAGTGGTGCGGGTACATTTTTATAAACGCGGCCGGCAAGATCATATCGTGATCCATGACAGGGACAATAAAATCCGCCAAGCCAATCCGGTGAAATACTTCCCACATCGGGTCGATACGTTGGAATACAGCCCAGATGGGTGCAGATACCGATGGCAACAAAAAATTCAGGCTTAATGGCGCGATATACATTTTTTGCGTATGGTGGTTGCTGATCCTCAACCGAATGAGGGTCACGTAACTTGTCATTTAATTTGGGAAGATTATGAATCATTTCTTCTGTTCTTCGAATGATCCAAATGGGTTGTCCACGCCAACTGACGGTTAATTGTTGAGTGGGCTGCAAAGTACTGATATTGACATGTACAGGCGCCCCTTGCGCTTCTGTATCGACACTCGGCAACCAATATTCCACAAATGGAATAGCGGCTGCAGCGATTCCGATGCCGCCCGCGGCTTCCGTTGCGCGGCGTAAAAAACATCGTTTTGCTAAATCGACTTCTTCCTTGTCTTTTGCAGTCACGGATAGCATTATCCTTCGCGTTTTGATATCCGGAAAATTTTAGCACAAAAAATCCCACATTCGAATAATAACCATATGGGAATGGCGAGAAAGGTTTGAGATAACACATCCGGTGGGGTTAATAGCATGCCGAGAATAAATGCACCGACAATGACATAGGGTCGAATCGCAATGCATTTTTCCTCTGTGACAATGCCAACGCGAATGAGAAAAAGCATGATGACAGGTATTTCAAAAATCAAACCAAAGATGAAAAACATTTTTAGGGTAAAGTTGAGATACTGGGTGATATCAGGCATGATTTTGACCCCTTGAGGGGCTGTGAGTGTTAAAAAATGAAAGAGTAAGGGAAAAATAATAAAATAGGCAAATAAAACCCCTAAATAAAATAAAATGGAAGAGATGATCAGTAAAGGCCAAATCAAACGTTTTTCATGCGGGTATAAAGCAGGTGCGATAAAAGCCCATGCTTGATAAAGAAAAATGGGAATTACCGCAAAAAAAGCAACCACAAAAGTCAACTCGTAGGGAATATAAAAAGGGGCAATGATATGTGTTGCAATAATCCCTGAGCCTTCCGGTAAATAATGTAACAAGGGACGGGCAAGGAGGGTGTAAAGATCATTTGCAAAATACGCGAGTATGGTAAAGAGGATAAGGAGTATGGATAGGGATTGAATGAGGCGTTTTCGGAATTCATGGAGGTAGTGAAAGAGGGTTTCTTGGTTGTTTGACATGTGTTACCTTCTTCATCTGTCATGCCAGCTAAAAGCATGCTGGCATGACAGGGTGAGGGTGTTTCATTTTTTTGGAAATGATCGAACCCACCTCACCCACCGCCCTAACATTCGCGCAATCTCAGGCAACTGCTCCGGCTTAAATACCAAGACAGCAATCAATAAAATCAATACCATTTCACTGATGCTCATCCTGTGCCTCCTCTTCTTTCATGCCTTCACGAAAACTTTTGACAGCCGTTCCTAAGTCATTCCCGAGCTCACGTAGTCGTTTTGTACCAAATAAGACAACAATGATTAAAAAAATTAACAATAATGATCCAATACTGACGCCACGAAATCCCATTTTATGTCCCTATACCTTAGCTTGTCACAAATTGTGACGAGCTAAGGTATTATACTTGATGCGGTGTAATCCAATTAAACCAAAATGCAATAAACAAAAGGATGAACAACAATAATGATAAGCTAATACGCCATGTGAGTGCTTTCACTACACGTGTTGAATTATTTTTTTCGAATACGAGATAGTAAAGTGCGCTTCCCAAACTATAAAGAATAAGAAGTAAAAAAATGACAATAATCACTTTGACTAACATTGAAATCCCCCATAAAATCCAGTATCTGGTTATTATCTGTCATACGGGTATTACAGTCTTCAGTATGTAAGGTGGATTAGACGCGTCTAACCCACCTTACAAATAGTGTATTAGGATTTAAATAAAATTTCAAAATGAAAGAAGGAATTACCCATGACAAAACATATATTCATATCAACAGAAAATCATGCGCTTCCACGTTTTGCCTTTTTTGCCGCGGTATTACAGTTTTTCGTCATTTTTTTTGATGCGTATGTTCGTATTGCAACACTTTCGAATCCTGTTGGTTTTTTGATACTGACGTGTCAAAGCTTTTTGCCGATTCTTGTCGATGGTTGCGTTGTTTTTTTAATAGGGTTGGCGCTTCGATTACGTCATCAATTCACTTACAAAATTGTTTTTGCATGTATTTTGCTTTTTTTATTCTCTTTATCCAATATTTTGCTTAATTACTTTTCTAAAGATGTGGCGTCACAACCTATCATTGCTTTATTTCATTTATTATCTAATCTTGCGATATTGAGCCTTTTTTGGTGGTTAAGTGCATTCACAAGTCCTCGTTCATTATTCATTTCTCGAGGGAGTCATCATCCGCGATATAGAACCTTAACATGGATAGGTTTAGTCCTCATTTTTATACAAATTATGTTGGGCAGTTGGGTAACGATTCATCACGCCAAATTCGTTTGTCCGGATTTTCCATTTTGTAATGGCCAAATACTTCCTCCTTTGGATTTTCGTACATTTATTTTACCTTTTGACACTTCTAATACGACAGCATTGGTGACTTTTCACATGACACATCGTATTGGCGTTATATTAGCAAGTTTTTATATGCTCATTTTATGTATGATGTTAATTAGCAGTCGGCAATTATCAGAAATGGGCTTGTTATTGCTCATTCTTTTAGTATGTCATTTTATTTTAGGCATATTAAACGTGAATGCGCATCCATCCATTTGGCTGATCTTAAGTTATGAATTATCCGCCATTGTGTTATTGCTTGCGATGATTTCTCTTTTAATTGTGTTATACCGTAAACCTGATGAGTCATGGTAGGGGGTCAGGCCTGACCCCCTACCTTTCTAACTTTCCCTAGATTCATTTTAAAAATCAGCTATAATCAAGCTCCTTTGAAAGGTGCTCGTGATGTGTCAAAAATTAAAAATATTAATACAATATGTTGTACCACAACATTTGCTTTCTCTTTTCGCAGGATTTCTTGCAGAAAGTCGCATTGTTTGGTTGAAAAATTGTCTGATTAAACTATTCATGCACTTTTATCACGTCGATCTTAAAAGTGCACGCCTAGAAAAGATATCAGATTATTCCGATTTTAATAGTTTTTTTACGAGAAGTTTGAAATCAGAATTGCGTCCCATTGTAAGAGGTGCAAAAGAAATTGCATGTCCTGTCGATGGTAGGTTAAGTCAAGCAGGTAAAATCAATAAAGATGTTCTTTTTCAAGCGAAAGGATTGTATTACAGTCTGAGTGAACTTTTAGGCAATACAGAAAACCGCGTCAAAACATTTTATGAAGGAAGTTTTGCGACATTTTATCTCGCACCTAAAGATTATCATCGTGTTCATATGCCCTATGCAGGAGAGTTACGAGAAACAATTTATATTCCGGGGAGTTTATTTTCAGTGAATCAGCTGACGGCTGCCCATGTGCCTCGTTTATTTACACGCAATGAACGGTTAGTTTGCTTTTTTGAAACAAATGCAGGACCCATGGCAGTGATTTTAGTGGGTGCCATGATCGTGGGTAGTATCAAAACCGTGTGGCCATTGGAGTGTCATGGAAAACGCATGGTAAAGAAATTTTATGAAAATATGATACGTTTGGATAAAGGTGCGGAATTGGGACTTTTTAAGTTGGGATCGACAGTCATTTTATTATTCCCTAAAGACTCCATTACGTGGTCAGACGATATGCGTGAATTGAAAGAAGTGCGAATGGGAGAATTGATAGGGCGTTTTTGATACCTTTTATGAGGCGCTACGGTATTAAAGTAGGAGGGTCATCATGTCCACTCCTACCAGGCTTCCAGCCTTGCCTACTACCTTGATTGGCAATTCCTGCGTATAAGCTTCAATCCTTGATGCCGGTCCTTGATCATCCCGAATAGAGGTACCTTACGTGGAAGCGTGGAATTTAAATAGGGGAAAGATAAAAGAGTCGTTTTAAAGTTGTAAACTATTTATTTTTTTATTCAATGGGTTATCTTATTTCTGGTGAATGGCTTTCTTTTTTTTGATCTATTAGATTTCATGTTTTATAGCTAGTTGCTTACATGTTTGTCAGACAAAAATCTAGCGATCCAACGCTGTAATCGCGTCCCAAAAAAAATGCCAAGCAAGGCCGCACCAAAAAACGTTAACGCCACATAGACCGGTAATAGCCCAACAACGAGAACATGCCAATGTTTAACCCAGTGGTTTAGCATGGTGTATACCGCACTGATGGAGAAAGGGAGCATTTCACTTTCGAGTAAAATACCATACATCAAATATACGAGTATAATTAGACAGATAAGACCGCCAATGTTAAAAGTATTTCGTTTTTGCATAGTAATGTGCTTTAAAAAATGAATATTTATAGTCCTTTAAAATTCTCCGCCTTGCATCCTTGATCCAACCCCCTTTGAAAAAGGGGTCGCCGAGAGATGCGAGGCGGGGGGATTTAAACATAGCTCATTTTATTCGATTATTATTAAGACAAGCTTAAGGTCAGTTTTTATCATGATTCATTTTTCATTGATTTTGGTTTGACTTCGATACAAGGAACTTTTGATTGACTCTTAACACCAAAAATCCCAAATTTAAATTTTGCTAAATTAGATGCTGTCGTTTTGCGTGTTTTTACGGAATCAGGGGGCGTTTGCACGAGGTACTCTTGTTTTTGGTTATTTTCATTCGTTTTGTAGTACACTAAGTTTTGCTGCGGGTTACTATCAGTGGGTAAATTTTTGTTTGAATGGTAAAGATCTTCTGCATCCCAAACATAATATTTTCCGTCTTGACTAACTAAAAATTGACATTTATCGTTAGAATAATAATATCCAAATATCACTGCCCAATGGCAATGGGTTGTGTCATCACCTCTACCAGTAGGTCTTGGGAACAAACTGTCGGATTCAAGATCAGCAGCTGCAATCTGTAAATAACCGTCTTTTAGATTCTTACATATCGTATCTATATATGTCTTTTGATTTATCTCACCTATATTGATGGTTTTGCAGTCCGTTATGCCACGTTCTTTAGCTAATGTTTCTAATGATTCAGTATCAAAAATTTCACCAAAAGTAGTGAAACCGTTTTTCTTAGCGTCAAAACGTAATGAAGGATCTTTATTCTCTTTATCTCCCTCTTTACGTGCGCGGAAATATTTTTCTCCTTGGCCTTCTTTAAGCATGCAAGCAAGGCTATATTGTGCATAGGCATCCCCTTGGTCTGCAGCTAAACGATAAAATTTGGCTGCTTCTTTTTCATTTTTCTCAACACCTTGGCCTTCTTCAAGCATGCGAGCAAGGTTATATTGTGCATTGACATCCCCTTGATCAGCAGCTAAACGATAAAGTTTGGTTGCTGTCAATTAAATGGCTTAAATTTCCCATTTCTCGTCCTGCGGCTTGACCGCAGGATCCAGTCGCAGCGATAGCAGTTACAAGCTCCCCTGGATCCCGCGAACAAGTCGCGGGACGACGTTTTAGTGTAGATATGCATCATATGTGATTACCGCATATCAAACAACATACTTGAATATTTAAATATATCCACGGAGCAAAGTGGCGACAGTTCCCTAAAATTCAAAAGTAAATAAAAAACCTAAATTTTTTGGAAGATTGGGGTTGCTATAAGTGTAGTATTAAAAACGCGAATTTCGGTTAAGTGACTCCTCGTCCTGTCATGCCAGCTAGAAACATGCTGGCATGACAAATTGTCTTATCCGGAATTCGCGTTATTAAAAAGATTTTTGTATCTGTTACAGATTTTTTATTCAAGCAATAGGGGCGCAAGCCATCGTTTTATTAATGCGATATCCATTTTTTTTCGTTTTGCATAATCTTCCACTTGATCATTCTGGATTTTTCCCACACCAAAATATTGCGATTTCGGATGCGAAAAATAAAATCCACTAACGGAGGATGCGGGCCACATGGCAAAATTTTCAGTGAGCGTGATGCCCGTTTGTTTAGAAACATCCAATAACTTAAATAATAAGGGTTTTTCTGTATGATCTGGGCATGCGGGATAGCCAGGCGCAGGGCGGATGCCTTGATATTTTTCGCCGATCAATTCTTCATTGTTCAAATGTTCAGTCGGTACATAGCCCCAAAATTCTTTGCGTACGCGCTCGTGCATGTGTTCTGCAAAGGCTTCGGCTAATCGATCTGCGAGGGCTTTTAATAAGATACTATTATATTCATCATGCTGACTTTCAAATTGCTGTACGTATTTATCTAAATTCCCACCCGAAGTCACGGCAAATCCTCCGATGTAATCTCGAACACCGGATGATTTGGGTGCAATAAAATCGGCAAGACATAAGTTGGGCATATTGTTCGTTTTTTTTGTTTGTTGACGAAGCATATGTAATGTCATTAAAACTTTATCACGATTTTCATTCGTATAAATTTCAATATCATCTCCTACGCGATTCGCTGGGAAAAAGCCGATGACAGCATTCGCCCTAAGCCATTTTTCTTCAATGATTTTTTTTAATAATATTTTTGCATCAGAAAATAAATTTTTTGCACTTTCCCCAATAATTTTATCCTGAAAAATATCAGGATATTTTCCCGTTAATTCCCACGTATGAAAAAATGGTGTCCAATCAATGTAACTGGCAAGTGTTTGTAATGAATAATCAGAAAATACTTTAGCACCTAAAAATGCCGGTCTCGGTGGTGTGTAATTTTCCCAATCGATTGCGACCGGGTTAAGGCGTGCGATTTCGAGGGAAATATATTCATTCACATTTTTTTTATTTTTATGTCGCTCGCGAAGTTTTTGATATTCTTCACGCGTATGTTGAATAAAGGTTTCTTGGGTATTTTTGCTTAATAATTGAGAGGCAACACCGACTGCACGGGAAGCATCGACGACATGGATGGTGGCACCCGTGTAATTCGGTTCAATTTTTATCGCAGTATGTGCACGAGAGGTTGTCGCCCCGCCAATCAGTAAAGGAATCGCAAAGTGTAAACGCGACATTTCCTTTGCCACATAAGACATTTCTTCGAGTGATGGTGTGATGAGCCCGCTTAAACCGATAATATCGACTTTTTCTTTCAAAGCGGTTTCTAATATTTTTTCACACGGCACCATGACACCTAAATCTAACACTTCATAATTGTTGCAGCGTAAAACAACACCCACGATATTTTTTCCGATATCGTGTACATCTCCTTTGACTGTTGCTAAAAGGATTTTTCCTTTGGTTGTTTGTTTGCCTGCTTTAGCTGCTTCAATGTAAGGAATCAAATGTGCGACGGCTTGTTTCATCACGCGCGCGCTTTTCACAACTTGTGGTAAAAACATTTTTCCTGCACCAAATAAATCCCCCACAATATTCATGCCATCCATGAGTGGACCTTCGATGATTTCCAAAGGATTTTCATATTGCAAACGTGCCGCTTCGGTATCTTCGATGATATATTGATGGATGCCTTTCACTAACGCGTAAGATAAACGTTCGGAAATACTTTTTTCACGCCAACTTAAATCTTCGGAATCTTTTTTCGTTTGTCCTTTTGCAGAATCTGCAATTTCTAATAAACGATCTGTGGCATCCGGTCGTAAATTGAGTAACACATCTTCGATGCGCGATAATAATTCTTTAGGGATTTCTTCGTAAATGGCAAGACTCCCTGCATTTACAATACCCATGTCCATGCCAGCACGAATCGCATGATATAAAAATGCCGAGTGCAATGCTTCACGGATAGGATTATTCCCGCGGAAAGCAAACGACACATTACTTACGCCGCCACTGATTAATGCATGCGGTAAGGTTTCTTTGATGCGGCGTGTGGCATGAATGAATGCAAGTCCATATTCATTGTGTTCTTCAATGCCTGTTCCTATCGCAAAAATATTGGGATCAAAAATAATATCTTCCGGTGGAAAATGCGCTTCTTCGACAAGCAAACGATAAGAACGCGTGCAAATTTCCACTTTGCGTTCTTCTGTGTCTGCTTGACCTTTTTCATCAAATGCCATAACAACGATAGCAGCACCATACATTCTTGCCAATGCTGCTTTTTCTAAAAAAGCATTTTCTCCATCTTTCATGCTAATCGAATTAATAATCCCTTTGCCTTGAATGCATTTTAATCCAGCTTCAATGACCGACCATTTAGAAGAATCGATCATGATGGGAACCCGTGCAATATCTGGCTCTACGGCAATCAAATTTAAAAATTTCACCATGGCAGCTTCCGCATCGAGCATGCCTTCATCCATGTTGATATCAATGATTTGTGCGCCATTTGCTACTTGTTCATTGGCGACTTCGAGGGCCGTTCCATAATCTTCATTTCGAATCAATTCTGCAAATCGAATCGATCCTGTGACATTGGTTCTTTCACCAATATTCACAAAAAGCGATTGATCATCAATGGTCAAAGGTTCAAGGCCACTTAATCGGCACGCTTTAGGTATATGCGGCTTCGTGCGAGGCGGTAAATTTTTCACGGCATCATGAATGGCTTTGATGTGTGCGGGGGTTGTTCCGCAACAGCCGCCGACAATATTGATAAAATTTTCTTTTGCAAATTCGTGGATAATGCTTGCGGTTTCCTCGGGTGTTTCATCGTATTCACCAAAAGCATTGGGTAAACCGGCATTCGCATGCAAGCTTGTCCAGATATCACTGATTTTTGATAATTCCTCGATATAGGGGCGAAGTGCTTTGGCGCCAAGTGCACAGTTCAAACCAATGCTAAACGGTTCTGCATGGCGAACGGAATGCCAAAAAGCCCCTGTGGTTTGGCCTGATAACGTGCGTCCACTTGCATCCGTAATTGTGCCAGAAATCATGATGGGGAGAGAAAGATGATGTGTTTTGAAATATTGTTTGATCGCAAAAATCGCGGCTTTGCAATTTAATGTATCGAAAATGGTTTCGATCATAAGCATATCGGCTTTGCCATCGATGAGTCCGCGAACCGCATCGGTATAAGCATGTACTAATTGATCGAAGGTGATATTTCTAAATCCCGGATCATTCACATCCGGAGAAAGTGAGGCCGTGCGATTGGTGGGACCCAAAATGCCAATCACAAAACGCGGTTTTTCAGGGGTTTTTCGAGTATATGCATCTGCACATTCTCGTGCGAGGATGGCGCCTTTTAGATTAAATTCATAAGCCAAATCTTCCATGTGGTAATCGGCGAGCGCAACACTTGTTGAATTAAAGTTATTGGTTTCAATGAAATCGCTGCCAGCTTCAAAATAAGCATTGTGAATTTCTTTGATAATATCGGGTTGTGTTAAGGATAATAAGTCATTATTTCCTTTTAAATCATGGGGAAAATCTTTGAATCGTTTCCCTCGATAATCGGCTTCTGTGAGGTTATAGCGCTGAATCATCGTCCCCATCCCGCCGTCTAGGATGAGGATGCGTTTCTTTAGTTGGGCTTGTAAATAGTCTAAAAGGGTCATAAATTTTTGCTAAAGATGATAATTATACTGGTATAATGCGTCGTTGTCGCGATTACTATTCACTCCCTTCTCCCATCGCAAAAGCGCTCTGGGAGAAGGGAGTTTTTGTTAAGGGTTTTTTGTTTTATGAAACGCATTCTCATCACCGGTGGCGCTGGCTTCATCGGCTCGCACACCGCAGACTACATCTTAGCCCAAGGTGCGAATGTCATCGTCTATGATAATCTCTCGACAGGGAAACTTTCTAATCTCAATGTTTTCCATCCCAATTTACGCGTTGTTCAAGGTGATGTATTAGATTATGCATTACTACAAAAAGAAATAAACGCAGCTGATGCCGTTCTCCATTTAGCAGCACTTCCTTCCGTTATCAAATCCATTGAAAACCCTATAGAAACCCTCAAGGTGAATACACTGGGTTTTTTACATGTATTACAAGCCGTACGTGCAAGCCACACGTCTAAACGTCTCGTCTATGCATCGAGTGCTGCCGTCTATGGCGATACAAAAGATTTACCTTGTGATGATGAAAAACCTTTATCGTATACCGCACTTTCCCCTTATGCATTAGAAAAAGCCAATAACGAACGTTATGCAGCATTACATGGACATTTATACGACATAAAAAGTTTAGGCTTGCGTTATTTTAATGTCTACGGCAAACGCCAAGATCCCCATTCTCCTTATTCGGGTGTGATTTCAAAATTTATTGAACGTTACCAAAAAAAAGAATCTTTAATTATTTTTGGCGACGGTGAACAATCCCGTGATTTTATTCATGTTGAAGATGTGGCAAGAGCAAATTTTCTTGCACTCATGAGTGATGTATCAGGCGTCCTCAATATTGCAACCGGTGTACCTGAAACGTTAAATCGCATGATTGGTTATATCGAGGCGATTGGGTTACAAAAAGCGCTCATTGAATATGGTCCGGCACGACTCGGTGATATATTCCAGTCTTATGGAGGCACTGGAGCGGCGCAGAAGCTTATTGATTTTACTTACCAAATCTCGCTTGCATCTGGGTTGAAAAATATAAGTCCATGATTATTCAAAAATGGTTAAAAAACTTAAAGCCTCCCGATAATGAAATACGAAATCGAAATTGAGAAAAGTGCATTAAAAACCTTAAAAAAATTCCAGCAAAAGGTAGAAATAAGGTCATCATTGACCATTTTACGATGTATCCTAATTGCGAGCCCCGCACGCTTTTCGCGGGGCGCGGCAATCCAGATAGCTTTGGATCGACACGGCCAAGCACTTCCGAATAGTTACAAAGTCAGTTCAAAATATAATTCATTGATTATAAATAATTTTTTATAATTTACATAGATTGTGTTTTTTTTAACCTTTTGATATAATAATGATCATACTAATTACATGGTTTTCAATATAATATGCCCTCGAGTCACAAACAAAATAGCAATGCAATATGCATTACTGAAAAGTCGGAGGGTGTGTCACCAATTGTAGTAGGTGAAAAAGATAAAAAATTAGCTTCTAAAAGTTCAATTCCAGCGGATATGGATTTTAATTATGAAGAAAAAATGGGACCGGAGTTTGAGAAAGGGTTTACTCAAATCGTTCAGAAAAATATTCTAAAATATAAACTGCCAACAGATAAGCCGGTATACTATAGCAGCGGAAATTGGAGGGGAATAAATTTTGAATTTCTCACATGTCCTAATGATTTCATATGTTCTGAGGAAAAGAAAGAATCCGATCTCAATCAAGTAAGGATCTTAGTGATTCTCCCTGGCGAACCACTGTATAAAAACGAAAAGAGTGGTAAAAACGCTTGTGTTGTAAGAAAGTTTAAAGATCTACAGACAAAAGAGGAAGGTATTGTAAAAACTATAACTATAGACCCTACTAAAGTTGAAGCACTCGAAGAAAGTAAATATATTAATCCTAAAAATGAACAACATATTAACGTTAAGTTAAATAAATCATATACAAAAGAACTTATCAAAAGCAAGACTCAATCTCATATGTTTTTAAGGCCAGAAAAAGGCGTTAGTCTCGACAAGCTTTTAAAACGAACGAACCTACCGGAAGCAATTCGTCTTACCATTGCTAAAAAAATGCTTGAAACAGTGCGAAATCTTCATAAACGGGGAATACTTCATCGTGATCTTAAACCAGAACATTTTTTCGTTGATATTATTCCTGATCAAAATTCTGAAGGAGGTTATAAGGTAAATGTAAGTATTATCGATTTTGGTTATTCGGTAATGGTGAAACAAGGAGAGCCTTTAGAGTGGAAAGGGGAGTTTTGTGGAACAAATGGTTATATAGCGCCAGAAATAGCAATAAATGAGAAAAACCCTGCTTTTTATAGGAAATGTCAATACAATGAAAAAACTGATATATACGCATTAGGTAAAACATTTTTGCGTTTATTTGTCCCAAGAGAACTAGCGCGCAATAATAGTGTTGATGACATAAAAAATGAAGATATAAAGAAACTCGTAAAAAAAATGTTGAATCCTGAAGTAGAGCAACGATCTATTGTCCAAGATGCAATAGATGCTCTAGAAAAAATTGAAGTTGATAAAATGTCCCAGAAATCATTAACGCATACATTGATACAGTTTGAAACATTTAAGAAAAAGCCACGTCAAAAGGTAAGAAAAGAAAGCAAATGGGACGCATTTCTTGAAACTTGCTGTGGATTTTCAGTATGTAAAAAATTTCTTGAAATTTTCTGTGGCGCTTTAATTGGATTACTGATTGGATTTGTCCTTGCTGTGCCTCTAACCTTTTTGGGTGCTTTTACTTGGACAGGTATAGTTTTCGGGGGTTCAGTATTTGCAGGTGGAGTGACGGGAGGTGTTTTAGGTAATAATTCAAACAAAATAAGGGATTTTTATGATAAAAATAAGTATTGGATTTGGCTTGGTGTGGCAATTACTGTAGTAATTTTGCTTAGTTTTGGCGTTGGTGCATTTATACCAGGTGCAGCTTTGGTTCTTGCAGGCTTAGCTAAAGCATGTTTAGTTATTGGTACTTTTTTGGGTGCAGCTACTCCTTCTATTGCTACGGGGATAGGATATTTTGTTTGTCTTTTTGCATATCCGTTAGCCTGTGGGATAGCAAGACGTATAAAATCTTTAGGAAAATGGGTTTGGAATAAATGTACTAACAAATCTTCTTCTCAAGTTGAGAGCGCGTCGCCTATTGCTGAAGCAAAAATTGTGGTAAGTACAGAGAAAAAAAGCGGGCATCCCTTGATAGCAAAAGGTTCTACGACTCACATTTTCAAGCCTTTAATTGGAAATGATCCCCATTTTGATTCAGATAATAGTCAACAACATAAAAAAGTTAGTGGGGGTTTAACATCATTTACCCCTACTATAGTAGTGCCATTAAGCCAGCAACTAACTCCGACTCCGACAATAACAGTAAATCCTGGAAACCAGGACGGAGCTCCACAAACTCCAAACCTCCAAACTTTAAAAAGCAAACAGGGGTCGAGTCTTGATGTTTGATTAGTAATTGCAATAAGAACCGATAAACAGTCAAATCTACTTCTGCACCTGTTTTTTATGCGCTAGTGGAATCCATTTTTTAAAACTCAAGGGTCAAGTCTTGAAGCAGGTGACTGGATTTGAAGATATCGGACGTAAATGAGAAATTATCCTCAAATCCTATAGTTGGCCTCTCACCTGAAAATCAGTTATCATAAGCCCACCTTGAAATAAGAGGGTTTTTTATGCAAACCACGACACCCGAGCATCCAGCGGGTTGTACAAAAAGGCGCTATGAAGTGACCCGGGCGGATTTGCCCTTGTGCTGCCCTATGCCGGATATGCGGCTTTGGGATGCCCATCCACGGGTTTATTTGCCCATTGAAAAAACAGGAAGAGCGGTTTGCCCCTATTGTGATGCGGAATTTATATTAAAAGATGACGAACCCTAATATTCTCATTGTCGGGCCAGCCTGGGTGGGTGATATGGTCATGGCCCAATGCCTTTTTAAACTGATCAAACAAAATATCCCAGAGGCTACCATTGATGTCTTGGCGCCGGGCTGGAGTTTGCCACTGCTTGCCCGTATGCCTGAAGTTCGTAAGCCAATCGTGATGCCTATCGAGCATGGTGTTTTGAATTTGAAAGCACGATATCAATTAGGTGTTTCATTAAGACAAAATCAATATACCCAAGCTATTCTTTTACCGAATTCTTTTAAATCAGCGCTTATTCCTTGGTTTGCGCGTATTCCGAAACGCACCGGGTGGCGAGGTGAAATGCGTTATGTTGTCTTAAATGATCTACGTTATTTGGATAAAGCGCGCTATCCTCTCATGATTGAACGGTTTATGGCACTGGGTTTAGCCCCGAATGCACCCTTGCCTTCAGCGTATCCTATTCCTGAATTACATATTTCGAAAGAAACTCAAACAAAAGCCCTTGAAAAACACGCATTACATATCGGGGGTACTCTCATTCTTGCCCTTTGTCCGGGAGCTGAGTTCGGGTACGCAAAGCGCTGGCCAGAAGAACATTATGCAGACATTGCAAATGAGAAATTGAATCAAGGCTGGGCAGTTTGGATTTTTGGGTCTCCCAAAGATCGAGAAGGTGCCGAAAAAATTCGTGCATTGACGAAAGGACGCGCTATCAATTTAGCGGGTCTTACCAACTTAGAAGAAGCAGTCGACTTACTCGCTTTAGCGCATGTGGTTGTTAGTAATGATTCGGGTTTAATGCATATTGCCGCGGCTTTAAAAAGACCGTTGATTGCAGTGTACGGTCCAACCAGTGCTGGATTTACGCCACCATTACATAAAAAAGCAAAAACCTTGTCATTATCACTGGATTGTCAACCATGCTTTGAGCGAACCTGTCCTTTGCAGCATCAGCGTTGTATGCGTGATTTATCCCCTGCCATGGTACTTTCGGCGATCACGGAACTTTTATAAAGGAAAATCAAATGTTTATTAATATCGAAGCACTGCAAAAAGCATCTCTCAAAAATGAACCTTTTCCTTATTGCGTGATTCCCGCTTTTATTAAGCCAGAATATCTCAAACCGCTTACGGAAAATTTTCCTGACATTAAACATCGCGGAAGTATTCCTGCCAGTGCTTTATCGCAAGATTCGTTATTTCATTCATTTGTGGAAGAACTACAAGGATCAGATTTACAAGAAGTCATTGCAAAAAAATTCGCAATCGATCTCATAGGGAAACCCACCATGCTCACATTACGCGGGGCGACGTCTGAACGTGATGGCAAGATTCACACCGATAGTAAAAGTAAATTAATTACTGTACTTTTATATATGAATTCTACGTGGGAAACTGACGCGGGTAAATTACGTCTTTTAAAAAACCCACATTCGTTGGAGGATTATGTAGAAGAAATATCACCGCTTGCAGGCACGTGTTTGATTTTCAAGGTAACGCCCAACTGTTGGCACGGGCATACACCCTTTGTAGGGAAACGTTTATCATTACAATTAAATTATCTCGCGAGTCCCGCCGCCTTAAATAAACATTTAAATCATCATCGATTTACTGCGTGGTTAAAGCGATTGTTCCCTCGTGTTTTTGAAGAGAATTATTAGTTATGCGCGTTTTATTTGTTAAACTGACTTCCATGGGTGATTTGTTACATGCATTGCCCGCGATCACGGATGCAAAACGTCATTACAAAGACATTTCATTTGATTGGGTCATTGAAAAAAATTTTTCAGAAGTCGCAAGTTTTCATCCAGCCGTTAAAAAAATTATTCGAACATCGCATCGAGAGTGGCGAAAAAATTTCTTGCAATCCAGGGATCAATTAAAACAATTTTTGAAAAATTTACGTAAAGAATCGTATGATTTTGTGATTGATGGACAAACGAATTTTAAAAGTGCGCTCGTTACCTTTTTATCGCGAGGGGTACGGTGTGGTTTAGATAAATATTCCGCAGCAGAACGGATTGCAAGTTATGCTTATCAAAAAAAGATTTTTGTTGATAAGGACATACATGCAATTACTCGGTTACGATTATTATTTTCGGAGTGTTTGGATTATCCTTTCGTCAATGATAAACCAGACTACGGCATTCTCGATTATTCTTTTTCTAAGCCAAGATTTACTTTGCCGGAGAATTATCTCGTATTTGTGCATAATGCGAGTTGGTCATCCAAAATGTGGCCGGAAGCATATTGGCGTCGATTGATTTCTTTGGCAGAAAGAGATGGGTATCATGTGTTATTGCCTTGGGGCAATTCGCTTGAAAAAGAGCGTGCCATTCGCATTGCATCCAATCAACCGAATGCGAAAGTGCTGTCTTTTTGTAATCTTTCAGAGCAAGCTTATATTTTAATAAATTCAAAAGGGGCGGTTTGCAGTGATACCGGTTTAAGTCATTTAGCGGCATCGCTTAATGTCCCATCAATTACACTCTATGGTTCAACCAGTGTGAAACGGATTGGGACGACGGGGTTAAATCAAATCCATCAAGTGACACCGTTTGGTTGTAAAGAATGTTATTTACATGATTGTCAATATAACAATGAGAAACATCCGGAAGCTCTCTGTATGTTGGCGATAAAGCCAGAGATGGTGTGGGAAAAATTTAAAGAACTGTAAAAGGAAAGTTAAATCCCCTCTCCCGGAGCGCTTTTTGCGAGGGGAGAGGGGGAAGGGGTGAGGGTTTTTAGCTTGGCACGATTTAATAGCAAGAAAAAAACATTTTATGTTAATTTATTTTTTAGAAGCCGTGCAGATTACTAGCACCCTCACCCTGCCCTCTCCCCTCGCAAAAAGCGCTCCGGGAGAGGGGATTTTAATGAGAATATGAGTCTAAGGATCATCTTCTTTGCTAATTCGACTTGTCGCTGTCTCTTCCAGAACCTCACTATTATTAGATCTTTCCGCTAAATTAATCGCAGGACCTCGTGCAGGCGGATGTGCTTCATCAATGCCTGCCATGTTATTAAATATTATTGATCCTTCGTCTAACATTAATTGTTCTTTTGTGGGGTAAGCGGTGATTTGAATACGGCTGTTTTGACGTATGCCTTTGTTATAAAGATCTGTTGCAATAGGGAAATAATTTCCATATCCCACATAATCTAAATGGCGTAATGTAATACTATAATGTTGGAATTGATTAATCCCTTCTTTCCACAAAAATGCCGCAACTTCTTTAGCGCGTCCTTCAGAAATTCTATGTTCATATTTGGTGGTACCAAATCCGCTTGTGTTACCAGAAATGAGAATATTTTGACAACCAAAACGTTTTAAGACATTAGCAGCACTTTGAAGTGCAGGTTCGGCTTCTGGTAAAAGTTCGGTGGAATTATCTTCAAAGAGGTCATCGGTTGGAATCACAATAGTAAGATAATCGCCTTGTGTGAAAACTTGTCCACCTGCTTGATAAATACCGGCTGCAGCAAAGCGCAATGTCGATACATAATAACCCACACTTGCACCGGCCAATGCGGCGGTGGCTAAAGGAAGTGGTTTGGTTGCACCCAATGCAGCAGCCGTTCCAGCACCGGCTGCCGCCCCGACGGCGGTGCTTAAGGCATTGCCGGTCAAATGATTATTTTCGCTTAATGGGTTATAGGTGCATGCGGAAAAGGTCAGCATAGCGATCAAGAGAAAGGATATGAGAATTTTTTTTTGAAACATATTGTTCTTCCTATGAACGTCGTCCTGTGATGCTTTTACACAGGACCTCTTGCGGGGAGATCTCGAGCAAGGGGTCCTGTGTAAGAGCATCACGGGACGACGGGTCCCAGAATTATAACCTTCCACCACATTATTTGCTATGATAACAAAAAAGCATGGAGGCTTTTATGGATCAGCATTTGAAAATTCGTCCCTACACCGCTTGGCAGCTGATTCGTATGTATTGGGAATCAGAGCATCGTTTTTTTGCTTACGGACTACTTGCTGTTGTTCTTTTTTTTACGATTATTTTAGTGGGTTTTGATGTTCTCTTTACCACTTGGTATAACTATTTTTACGATGCGCTGCAAGATTATGATGTTCGCGCAACACTCCAGTTATTAGCCATTTTTTGTTTCATGGCAGCTGTTTACATTGTGCTTTATGTGTATCGTTTTTATATACAAGCCTATTTAGGATTAAAATGGCGACAATGGCTGACGAAAGAATTTCTTGATCGTTGGCTTGCACGAAGAAGTTATTATCATCTCGAAAGTTTTGATATTCAAACGGACAATCCCGATCAACGTATTCAAGAAGATATTCAAAATTTAGTACTCAATTCTTTAAATTTAATCGTAGGGTTAGTGAGTTCAATTGTGACGATTTTTGCATTTGTGCTAGTACTTTGGGAATTATCCGGTATTCTCACGATTCCCTTAGGTCCTTTAGGCACATTACATATTCCCGGTTATTTGGTCTGGGTGGGGATGCTCTATAATATCCTTGGCACCTGGATCACATTCAAATTAGGTCGTCCGTTGATTATGTTGAACTTTGAGCAGCAACGGCGAGAAGCCAATTTCCGTTTTGCAGCGATTGATGTCCGTTCTCATTCGGAACATGTGGCATTGTACCGCGGTGAAGATAATGAAAAAAATATTTTGCAAAAAATTTTTTCGGGTGTATTAGACAATTGGTATGCGATCATTATTAGACAAAAATTATTATTTTGGTTTACGGCAAGTTATAATCAAATTGCAGTACTGGTTCCACTCGCGGTTGTCTTACCAAATTATTTTAATAAAGTTTTTAAATTAGGCGGTTTTGTTCAATCGATTGCCGCTTTTGGTAAAATCCAAGATGCACTTTCTTTTTTAGTGAATTCGTACACGACGATTGCGGAATGGCGCGCGACGATACGCCGATTGTTAACTTTTTTGAATCATATGTATGAATTGGATGTGACAGTGAAACAAAAAAATCATATACAATTCCTCCCAAATCCGCAAAATAAAATTATTACCAAAGATTTGAACATTCAAACACCCAAAGGATTATCATTATTAAAAAATATTGCAGAACAATTTGAACATGGAAAACATTATGTAATAAAGGGGCCTTCAGGGGTAGGTAAAAGTACGTTTGTTCGAACACTTGCAGGTATTTGGCCTTTTGGTCAAGGTGAAATTTCTCTGCCAGACAAAAAAAATATCATGTTTTTACCGCAAACACCGTATATGCCGTTAGGATCATTGAAAGATGCGTTATTATTTCCTGATAAATTAGTCTCCGTAAAAAATTCTGATTTGGAGAAATTGCTAGATTGTTGTGACTTGCCGCATTTAAAAAATCGTTTGTTAGATGTTGAACGTTGGGGAGAATTGTTATCTCCGGGAGAATTGCAGCGTATTTCTGTGTTGAGACTTTTATTACACAAACCCGATTGGGCTTTTATGGATGAAAGTACGTCTTCTCTCGATCTAGCACATGAAAAGCAGGTGTTTCAATTGTTAAAAGAAAAATTACCGACTTGTTCGGTGGTGAGTGTGGGTCATAGACCGAGTTTAGATGAATATCATGATGTAGAAATTGATTTATCGAAGTATGCGAGAACATCCAGCAATTCCCGCTAAGAGGTAGTCATTACGAGTCCGCGAAGCGCTTGGACGAAGCAATCCAGTAAAGGCTCTGCTGGATTGCTTCGTCCAAGCGCTTCGCGGACTCGCAATGACGCATTAAATACTACCTTAGCGGGAACCGCTGGAGAACATCCGTCTCTTTTGCCATTTTAATCCATTTGTATTATGGTATTATCTTAATAACGTTAAAATTGATAGGTGAAGATCAATGATGTTCGGTTTAATTCAATTACCATGGTGGGGTTATCTTGTTGTCCTATTTGTATTAGCACAATTGACTATTATTAGTGTAACCATTTACTTACACCGCTGCCAAGCGCATCGGGCACTGGATTTGCATCCTATTGCGAGTCATTTTTTCCGTTTTTGGCTATGGCTGACCACGGGCATGGAGACCAAAAAATGGACAGCTATTCATCGTAAACACCATGCGAAAGTGGAAACGGAAGAAGATCCACATAGTCCTCAAGTCAAGGGCATCTGGAAAGTGGTGCTAGAAGGTGCAGAGCTGTATCGCAAAGAAGCACGTAATAAAGAGACCATGGAACGCTATGGGCAAGGGACGCCTGAAGATTGGATAGAACGTCATGTCTACGAAAAGCATAGTGCCATGGGTATTACTTTGATGCTTATTATTGATATTGTGCTTTTTGGAACGATGGGATTGACGATTTGGGCACTTCAGATGGTCACTATTCCATTTTTTGCTGCAGGGGTTGTGAATGGTCTTGGCCATTATGTGGGTTACCGCAACTTTGAATGTCCAGATGCCTCCCGTAACCTTATTCCGATTGCCTTATTCTTAGGAGGGGAGGAATTGCACAACAATCATCACACGTACGGCACTTCTGCCAAATTCTCTGTGAAATGGTGGGAGGTGGACCTGGGATGGTTTTTGATTCGCATGATGCAAATGGTCGGTTTGGCAAAACCCAAACGTACCCCCCCAAAGCCGAGTGTACACGAGGGCAAAACTTCTATTGATATTGATACCTTAAAAGCAATCCTTACCCATCGTTTTGTGGTAATGGCGCGTTATAGTGGAGATGTCATTTTGCCGGTATTTCGTGAAGAGCGTCTCCGTGCGAGTGAAGCGGGTAAAGCCGTACTGCGACGTATACGTAAATTATTAGTGCGTGAACAATCCTTGGTGGATGTCAATGCACAGAAACGACTAGCCAATGCCTTGGCGGAATATCGTTCTTTAAATGTGGTGTACCAATTTCGCTTGAAGCTCCAAAATATTTGGGTAAAAAGCACCGCTAGCCAATCGGAGCTTTTGGAGGCCCTGCAAGAATGGTGTCATCAGGCAGAAGCGTCCGGCATCCATGCCTTACGTGAGTTTGTGAACCATCTCAAGGGGTATGTTTCGGCAAGGGTGTAGACCCAACGATTTTTTCGGGGGTATTTTTGAAAAGTAAATAACCCCTGATGATGTGTTGCGGAAGTACTGTGGGTAATGGCGTCACTTCCTCCATCGCATCGGTAACCGATTTGAGGTATGCCTCTTCCTCTTTTTTAAAGAATGCTTCCAAAGGAGAAAATACACTTATTTCCTTCGCGAGGGGATACTCAGGATATTGGGTCAAACATAATCCGCTGGATGACATAAATAATACCTTTTTATGTGTATTGTAACTTTGAATGGGTTTTGATAAATCAAAAGGTGCGTAAAGGGATAATGTTGGCGAATCATCAAGGGTAAGTTTTATATTGACCAGGTAATTTTTATTTGCTCTTCTCACTTTATAATATTCATTTGTTGTTGAATTGTCATTATTATTTTCTAGAAAGTTATATAACTGCGGAAAATCCATGGCATTTATCCACTCCCACGATGACCATTCAGAATAAAAACAACGAATGAGAATCTTATCTTCCAATGCGCATGCAACTTCTATCCCTCTAATATTAGAATCAGGAAATTCCCATTCTCGATAAGATTTTGTAGGAATGTCAATAAGAAATATGTGCGCTCTAAGCGATTGTACTGCAATTATTTTTTCCTCTGAAAGTGGTGTGAGAGAATAATGACAAGGAAAACTATCAGCAGGGAAAACATTTTTCAGATTAGAGCGTATGTTTATTTTTTCTAAGTCAATGATTAAAATATTGTTTTTATAACATAATGCAAGATAGCCATTAGGCAGAATGGTCATATTGCTCATTTGGGCGCTTGGAATATCTTTCAAAACTTCCATTAAGGAAATTTCTTTTCGGTTTGGTTTAGGCTCTGTATTCCAAATGGTTAATTGCTTTTTTCTACAGTCGAATAACGCAATTCCACCATTGGGTGTAGATGCATAAAATAATTCATTACTAAAGTGCCTCGCATGGAACGAATCTAAGCTTTTAAAATCTTTGTGTTGCATGTTTACTCCTCTTTTTACTACCACTACCAAAGTGTTTTTATTTCTTTATAGGCATCAATATGTTTATCTGGTGTGATGATGCTTAAATGATGCAAAATTGCCGTGGCAATGATAATTCTATCTGCAGGATCTCGATGTAATAAGGGCAATTGGGTGGCTTTGACGGCAATTTTAAGATCCATCGAAAGTGGAATAATTCCATGTGATTCACAAACTTCTTCGATCCATTCAGAAGCCGACATCGGTAACGTTAATAAACCTTGTTGTTGTTTAACGCCAATTTCAAATCCACTGATGACAGACATAAAAAGTGCATCGCTATGTTTATTTATTAATTTTTTGGCTTGATGACTGAGAGAGGTTTGTTGTCCTGCTAGCCATAAAATAGTACAGGTATCCAGTAATAACATTAATTATCCCCTTCCGGCCATTCATCTTTTGATAAAGGACTTGCGGGGTCGTAGTTAATTTTAATTTTGGAGAGTCGAGGATGTTGTTTTAGCGGGTTTTTAGGCGCATGGTGTATCGGTACGATATCTGCAATAGGTTTACCATGTCGGCAAACTCGAACCGTTTCATAATTATTTTCAATTAAGGCTAGCAATTCTGATAGCCGGGTTTTTGCTTCATGTGTATTGACGATGATCATTTTCATCTTCCTGAAAATTTGAACTAAACTAAACTTAGTTTAAGTATAGCGTAAGTAGATGAATTTTTCAATCAACATGAAAAAGCTAAATCCCTTCCCTCTGCTCCGTTTAGCAGCATAATGGGGAAAACTCCGCGTGGGGGAAGGGGTACGGAAGTTTAATCTTAAATCTTCCCTTCCTCGAAGATCACATGCATACCTGTCTTACCTGTCGCGGTATTGAATGCCAGGCGGTCAAAATATTTTTTGCGTAATTTTTCAGTCGTCTTACGTTTATTTTTCGTCGTTGTACGAAAAGTGCCCGTTTTTCTGCCTTCTTTGGTGAGGCCTGTCGAAACCATTTTGATTTTATCGCGCATAATTAAGCCTTATCTTCTTTTTCGCGTTCTTTGATATCTTTAAGTACCTGCTCAATGCCGTATTTATCAATAATACGCATCCCTTTGGTGCTCACGCGTAGTTTAATATAGCGCTTTTCACTTTCTAGCCAAAAGCGATGTTCTTGAAGATTAGGGTTAAAACGTCGTTTTGTTTTATTATTGGCATGGGAAACATTATTGCCCACCATAGGGCGTTTTCCCGTGACTTGACAGACTCTTGACATAGCTTTCTCCGAAAATCATATTTGCGCAAATATTGCCCAAGCGCATTTGCATGGGCAGGCCGCGATTTATAGCAGGAATTATCCTATAAATCAAGAGCTCATTTTTTGGTATGATAGGACATTTTCTGTGAGAGATTATCATGCAGTCATTAATCCATAAACAAATTATTGTGGGAATCACGGGCGGAATTGCGGCTTATAAAAGTGCCGATTTGGTGAGACGTTTGCGAGAGGTAGGTTGCCAAGTCCGGGTGGTGATGACTGCGAGTGCGAAGGAATTTATTACACCGCTGACAATGCAAGCGGTATCTGGAAATCCAGTGCATGATGATTTATTCGATCGAAATGCGGAAGCTGCCATGGGCCATATAGAGTTGGCTCGCTGGGCGGATCTTATTATTGTCGCACCTGCCAGTGCGGATTTTATGGCACGATTGATGCATGGAGAAGCGAATGATCTTTTAACGACGCTTTGTTTAGCAACGTATGCGCCTTTAGCATTGGCGCCCGCCATGAATCAAGGCATGTGGAAACATGTGGCGACGCAAGAAAACTTACAAGCATTGCAAGCACGTGGCGTACATATTTTTGGACCCACTAACGGCAGTCAAGCCTGTGGTGATGTGGGTCCGGGGCGCATGATGGAGCCGTTGGAATTAGTCGGAAAAATCGCAGGCTTATTTCAAACGGGTCATTTGGCGGGAAAAAAAGTTGTGATCACGGCCGGTCCCACGCATGAAGCGATTGATCCTGTGCGATATATCACGAATGGGAGCTCCGGAAAAATGGGATATGCCATGGCAGAAGCAGCCCGAGATGCCGGTGCAAAAGTTGTATTAATCAGCGGCCCGGTTGCTTTATCAAAACCCATCGCTATCGATGTGATTGATGTCGTCACTTGCCAAGAGATGTATGACGCTGTCATGTCGAATATCAAAGATGCGGATATTTTCATTGGTGTGGCTGCTGTTTCTGATTATCGATCGAAAACGATTGCCACCCAAAAAATCGCAAAAAATGCGGAAACGCTAGATTTCAGTTTTGTGCGTAATCCTGATATTATTTCCGCTGTTTCAGCGCTTCCCAAAAAACCCTATATAGTGGGTTTTGCCGCAGAAACGGATCATGTCTTAGAAAAAGCACGTCTGAAACGGAAAGCCAAAAATATGGATATGATTATCACAAATCTTGTGGGTCCTGGTTTGAGTATGGGTGTGGATGAAAATAAAGTCACTGTGATTTGGGAGAATGACGAGCGAGAACTTGCGTTAATGTCGAAAAAGAAATTAGCAAGAATCCTCATTGAATGGTGTAGATATACTTGATGTGGCCATATTTTGAGTTTTTTAGCGCGCAGAGGCAGTCCAGATTGAGGCGTTTAAAACACGCGCATAGTTATTCATATGCAAGTGTTTTTAACGCCTCAAGATGGGCTGCATATGCGATGCTAAAAACCTCAAAATATGGCCGCATCAAGTATAAGCTCTGTGATGGTATAAATTTCATGATAACGGATTCCGTCAACGTTTCACTCAATTCGTTTGGTGTTGGCGGATCTTTTGGCTATGGGGAATGTCTTTTGTGGCAAGGCGCATAAAATGATTAACCCATGAGGCTTACTAAAAAATCTCTAAAAAACAAATAAATGCTATTCTTAGAGGAATTTTTTCCACTAAAAAAATCTCTATATATAGACAAATGCATGTTTTTAGAGATATTATACCTTGGCATTGCAAGAGCAGCTATTTTTTTCTGTACATCGTGAATAACATCCTTTTTTATTCCTATTTTAATCCATGTCAACGGCGTGAAAGAGGAAGTAGTCGATGATGGATTTTTTGCGGCTATCATTGATTTTGGACAGTTTTTGGCTTGATAGTTAACTCAGGTTTAAGCGTAGGGTTCGCTGGCAGGTTTGATTGAATCTCACAATACTTTCTATCGCGAACTCACGGGATTTTAGGGAAACGTTAATCTTGCCGCATTGTGTCATGCTAGGGGATTAGGCGATTTTTGCATCGTAATCCACCAAAATGGTGGATTACGATGCAAAAAGCGCATCTAATCCACCCTATATCCACTTAGCTTGATTTTATGTTGATCAAATGCACCTTAAACACCAACGTCTCATTCGGGCCAATGGCTCCCCCTGCGCCTCTTTCGCCATAAGCCAATTGCGGTGGAATATAGAGCATCCAAGTCGATCCTTCAGGCATCAGTTGTAAGGCTTCTTGCCAACCGAGGATGACGCCATCAACAGGGAAAGTCGCCGGTTGACCACGTTTGTAAGAGCTATCGAATTCCGTTCCATT
>JABDEF010000013.1 GCA_013287235.1 Gammaproteobacteria bacterium | reverse complement strand
ATTTGATTTTACTATAAAAAATAATAGCGGTATTTCAGTAAAACAATTAATTTTTATCTATAAATTAAAAATTTTATTTGACATCGATTATATTAAAAAAACCATCAAAAATAACGATGGCACTATTCTCACTAAAGCCTTATTCTTACCTCTCTCATTAAATCCTATCAAAATTCTTAAAGATTATGATAATGTCATTTTGGAAAAAGTGGAAGGCGCTGAATTAGAAGTAGATAAAAACAAATATCTTGAAGCACATAGGGAAGTTGAAAAATTAATTTTCTCATTAGAATCCCTTAGAGATCATAAATCATTAACTGAACGATTTTATGCATTTTTTAGTTCTAAAGATTCTACAGTCGCTCAGGAAAAAAAGGATCGAAAGGGTTATGGATCTTGGATAAACAAAAAGCGTTTTCCGGGATAACCCCGTCTAGAAAGCATGACGGGGCAAGATTTTCTTCTGACATAAGCACAATATTTAACATATTTTAAGAATTTTTTCGTGTTCGCGCTCAGGTTTTATAAAGTCACCGCATTTTGTAGAAAAAATGGTATTTTTAAGAATGAGGGACATATTCGATTCTAATAATTTTTTAATGATGTTATCTTGAGATTCTTTAAGGGGATCGAAAAGGTCTTTTATTTCTTCGAATATACTTTGATTTAAATAAGTATATTTTGCATCAATCATTAAAAGCATAATTTGTTGATGCTTTTGAAAGATTTTTTGGGTTTCAATATCTTTTTTTGTATTGTGAAGTGTGTCAAGATTACCTGGCTGAATAGTCGGTAATGGTTTGCTAGAATCTTTTCTCTTAAACATGGGTTATTTCCTTATTATTAATTATTTGTGCCTTCCTAAATATTAAACCGAATAGTTCTTCCGAGTCAATTAAGAAATGACAAAGATAGATAAATAGTTTTTACTGCTGCTAATCGCTTTTTTGATCATGGGTACTTGTCTTATCCACTATTTAATATTTCCTTAAGCTTTTTGCCGTACCATTATATTAATACTTCCAAATGAAGTAAGTAGTCCGAAGGAGTTGTTGCTATGTTTTCAGGAGGATTATTCTGGTCTAAGTTTAAGCACGGAAGATTTGAAAGTTCTGAATTGCTAAGGCAGCCATATAACATAGTGAGCAAATTACGTGATAAAGAGCACGAATTAAAAAAAGCCGCTCTTCTAAACGGATCAGAGTCAGATGATCAAAAAAAATATGATGTTATTTCTTGTTTAATGAAAGATCTCGAAAGTCTCATTGCTGAATTTAATGATGAAAAAATAGAATCTACGACAGATGAAATTGCAAACACTATTAAGTTAGTTCAAAAAATGTCTCAGATTGTTGATAAGACCAAGCATGATCACATCAACATTTTGATGATATCGCGTAATCATACACGAGAAGATATGAAACAAACGGTATATTGGGGCAGTTTTGCTTTGAGTTTTCTTGCGAGTACTCAATTATCTTTAACCACCTTAGGAAAAGCTGTTTTTTTAATTGGGCTATCACCACAAATTAGCGAACAAATAACAAAAATGACAGGTTTGGATGATACAACACCAGAATCTTTTCGCCTGGTTTGCTATTTTTCTAAGCTGTTACACGAAATGTTGATTTCTTTTAATAAAGTGACAAGAAAAATTTCTGAAGACGATTCAGAGACAATTGAAGAATTTATTTGTCCTATTAATTTTACAAAAATGCAAGATCCTGTTTTATGTACATTAGATGGACATACCTACGAGAAGGAAGCGATTGCGAGATGGTTATATGTCCATAAAGACTCGCCTGTCACACGTGCAAAAATGAAAAATGATCAATCTGTATTTGATGTTTTAATATCAAATCGAAATTTAAAATCTTTGATGGAAAAGTATAATAGTAAATTGTTACCCAGTAATAAATTAAAAGAAGGTCCTAAACTATGAGTAAAATGGCGTTGATTACGGGTGCCTCAAAAGGCATCGGACGAGAATTGGCGAAAGTATTTGCAAAAAACGGTTATTCTTTAATTCTCATTGCGCGTACCACATCCGAATTAGAAAGTTTGCAACAAGAATTAAAAAACACTTATCAATGCACATCAAAAATTTTACCGCTTGACTTAAGTGAATCGAATGCTGTCGATGAAATCATGAATACATTTAAAGAAGACATCATAAATTTAGATGTGTTAGTGAATAATGCAGGTTTCGGTAAATCATCGAAATTTACGAATATGTCAAAAGAAGATGTGGAAGGTATGTTGGCAGTGAATATCCGCGTATTAACCGAATTAACGTATCGTGTATTGCCATACATGACAGCTAAAAAACAGGGAAAAATCTTAAATGTTGCATCGATTGCGGCATATGCGCCTGGGCCCTATATGGCGATGTATTATGCCACAAAAGCGTATGTGTTATCCTTTTCAGTTGCATTGTATGAAGAATATAAGAATGACGGTGTCATCATTTCTGCATTATGCCCTGGATATACTGAAACTGAATTTCAAGCCCGCGCAGGTTTAAAAGGGGCTGCGATGATGGATCGTATGTTTCCGATCATGACAGCTGAACAGGTGGCAACGATTGGATATGATCAATTGATGAAAAATAAATCGGTTATTATCACTGGCATGATTAACAAGATTTTTGTTTTTTTATTATGGTTGTTTCCTCAATCGTTAAATGCAAAAATTACGGCAATGATTTGTAAGCCGAGGAATTAAAATTATTCCTTCCCCCGCGAAGCGTAGGGAAGGTATACCTCGCACGGGCATATTTTGCGGTTTTTAGCATTCCACACGCAGTCCATCTTAATTCGTTCAAAACACTTGCATATGAATAACTATGCAAGTGTTTCGAACGAATCAATCTGAACTACATCTGGCGCTAAAAACCGCAAAATAGGTAACTTAATCATGATGCGACATAAGATATCCATATCCCTCAGGTACGTGCATAGGCACCATCGTTAATGGATTATAGTAAATGCTATTCTTAACCAAAGCGGATGTTTCTTTTTCAGCATCTTTCACATGCTGTTTTGCTTCTTTTTCGACTTTACTTTGCAATACATCCAATTTATTCGTAAGATCTTTAATAGTTGACTCTTTATTGTCAATAATCATCTGTTGATGCCGGATGGTTTGTTTATGGTGTTTAATGTCTGTTGTTGCTTTGTCAATGGTTTTAACACTTCCTTGAAGTGCATAGGTCAATTGTTTCGCATCATTTTTAAATGAAATAACTTCATTTTTTAATTGATGTATTTTTTCACGCTCAGATTCGACGGTTTGTTCATCGATTTTTGCTTTAAATAGGACTTCAGGATTCAATTTGCAATAATGATCTACCAATAGGAAAATCTTTTGCATACCGCCTACATCTCTAAAATAAGAAGTTAAAATAGCTTTTAAAGCTTCTTTATCATGATAATATCTTGTAATACCCAAAACGGAATTCTCATAGGTTGCGCCATTCCATAATAAATTGAGATTTTTACCCGCAATGAGTTGTTCTAATAAATTCAAGACCCCCGTTTTCTGTGTCATTATCGATTCATTGTCACTCAATCGGATATGCATTTTCTCTTGTTGAATTAACGTATCAAGATATTCAAAATCCAATAAATTTGTTCCTTCCGTTTTTTCTTCATGTAGCACTTCCATTTTGATTAAAAGATCATCCACATCAGAATGCATTAAGTGATTAAATTTGATATTTTTACGATATTTTTCTTTCGTTTCATCTGTTAAATGTAATTTATCACTTAATTTGAAAGAAGGTTGAGGTTGAATCAAGGGTTCTGTCATAGAATCATTTTTTGACTCTTCTGCCATTTGAGACGATGATTCTGGAGCAGTTCTGGATTTTACAAAATTTTTGATATATTTATGTGTGAATGTCCATAAACTTAATGTTCCCAGGGTTACACACGCCATCCATTTAAATGCGAGTGCAACGGGGGCCGCGATTGCAGATAACCCTACGACTTCAGGTGCAAAAAAAGCGATAGTAATACCCGCACACACAATGCCGCCAATTAACGTATCTTTTAGATGGAGTTTAAGTTTGTCTATTGAGTGCTTGCGTTTTTGGGTGTAAGTTTCATCATTGTCATTAAACCACTTATTATAATAAAGACTTGCAAGTTCTCCTGCGTAATAAATGGATTTTGCGAGGGCCATTAAAAAACGCGTCGCACTGACTGCAACAAATATCGCAGGTGCAACAACAGTAGAAACGAGTGTGCCTGTCACAAAGAAAAAAATGGCAATCACTTCTGCAGTAAGCAGCAAACCGTTTAAAAAATGTTTCGGTTTTTTATTATTATTTTGTTCACGAAGACTGGAAAAATATTCATGGGTAAATCCAATCAACGACACAAAGGCGAGCATGGGTGCGAGTGTTTTAATCGCGATGGTTTTAAAGGCATGAATGGTATGATAAAAAATAGAGGTAAAAATACCGAGTTTGACGCCTTCGCTGATTTCTGCCGAGTCGGTCAAAGGAATTTCATCTAAAATGAATTGTCTTAAGGTACGATGATCAATGGTTTCAGTGTTTTGGTTGCTTAGCATGGGCCACACTCCTTGGGAGAGATACTTCCGTTTGTAAGGAAGTCAATATTACCATTTTATTTTTCATATCAAAATTATTTTTTTAAATTTTTATAAAATGTTATTCTACTGTTTTTTTAAAATGAGAAAAATGTATGAAACTTTTACGCTTTGGACCGAAAGATTTTGAAAAGCCCGGGATCCTCGATTCCGATGGTAATATTCGCGATCTTTCAGCGATCATTTCTGATATCACAGGTCAAACCCTTTCACCCCAGCGCTTATCTGACTTGAAGAAAATCGATTTTAAAACACTACCGCTTGTCCCATCCGATATGCGTATGGGACCTTGTATTGGTGGTGTACGCGATTTTCTGTGTATTGGTTTAAATTATAAAGATCACGCAGAAGAAACAGGAAAATCCTTACCCAAGGAACCATTGCTATTTAATAAGTTAACCAGTTCGATCGCGGGTCCTTATGATGATATTATTATTCCAAAAGGATCTTTGAAAACAGATTGGGAAGTCGAATTAGGTGTTATTATCGGCGCTAAAGCGAAATATGTCAGTGAAAAAAATGCATTAAATTATGTTGCAGGTTTTTGTGTTGTGAATGATGTGTCAGAGCGCACATTCCAATATGATAGGGCGGGACAATTTGTGAAGGGTAAAAGTTGCGATACCTTTGGACCGATTGGACCATGGCTTGTCACAACAGATGAAATTTCGAATCATCAAAATTTAGATATATGGTTAGAAGTCGATGGAAAACGCATGCAAAATAGTAATACACGCGAAATGATTTTTAGCGTTTCTTATTTAGTCAGTTATCTTAGTCAGTTTTTTACCCTTCAACCGGGGTCTATTATTGCAACAGGTACACCTTCCGGTGTGGGAGCAGGGTTTAAGCCTGAGCCCATTTTTTTAAAACCTGGGCAGAATGTTAAGCTTGGTTTAACGGGTTTAGGGATGCAAGAACATCAAACAATTGCCGAATAAAGGAATACATATGATTCAAATTGAATTACTTGAAAATTATCCAGAGCATATCTCTAGACTTGCTGAGATATGGTATGACGTATTGGGAAAAATATGGATTTCAGGCGTCTCACCTGCGAATGTTGTCAATAATCTCAAAACACATTTAAATACGGAAACCTTACCTTTGGCATATGTGGCGTTGCACAATCAAAACCCTGTTGGTATGGCAAGCTTACGCGTCAATGATGGCATTCGACCCGATCTTTCTCCCTGGTTGGGAAGCCTTGTGGTTGATACACATTTTCAAAAACAGGGGATTGGTAATCAGTTAATAAATACTGTGAAAGAAAAAGCGAAAAACATGGGATTTCAACAATGTTATCTTTTTGCCTTAGATCCTACTATTCCTGAATGGTATGAAAAATTAGGTTGGAAAAAAATCGGAATGGATCAATTTAAAGAACATCCCGTAACGGTGATGGAGGTTTCTTTATGATTTCGGTTGCCCTTGACAAATCCAACTTCCTGGCATATGCTTAACATATGCTTAGGAGGTTTTATGACAACGCCACATATTCGTCATGCAAATTTATTTCGTAATGGCCGCAATCAAGCGGTTAGGATTCCTCGCGAATTTGAATTCCCAGGTAAAGAGGTTCTTATCCACAAGGAAGGTGCATGTCTCATTATTGAGCCGGTTGAAAAAAAAAATAATCTAGCGGCGCTCTTATCTAGTTGGAAACCGCTTAAAGAAGAGTTTCCTAATATACCTGATTTGCCATTAGATGATGTAGAGTTTTAAATAATGAAAAAAACAAAATATTATTTATTTGATACGAATATATTGTCAGAGCTGATTAAAAATCCTTCTGGTATTTTAGCACAAAAAATTGTAAAGCTAGATAACACTTCATTTTGTACTAGCATTATTGTAGCTTGCGAGTTACGTTATGGTGCTTTAAAAAAAAATTCAAAGCATTTAATATCTAGAGTAGAGTTATTATTATCGAATATCATTGTACAACCATTATCAGATGATGTTGATCGTTATTATGCAAAATTACGCGTTGTTTTAGAAAAAAAAGGTCAAATAATTAGCGCGAATGATATGCTTATTGCAGCACATGCACTTACCTTGGATGCAATTTTAATAACAGCAAACGAACGGGAATTTTTAAGAGTTCCGGATTTGTCGGTTGAGAATTGGTTAAAAAATTAAAAAATAAAATAATCATTTTCCAACGAGTGGCTGCGTCAAACGTCTTACAGATAAAATATAAGCAATGATATTTTTTAGTAACGCATTACGAGGTCAGGCGGAAATGTTTGATTTGTGAATCAATTTTTACGAATATCTACCACAGGATTTGTAGAACTCCAAGTAATTGAGCAGATATCATGTGATATGGGTGTACCTAATGTTGTGCAATTAGAATCACTGGTAGTGAAATTAATAGAGCCATCAAATTTTTCAACCAACATTTTAGTAATATTCAATCCTAATCCTGTCCCTACATGTTTATCATGCGCATGGGTATTATCTTGAGAAAATTTTTGAAAAATGCGTGTTTTGAATTCTTCGGGTATATTAGGTCCTTGATCAATCACTTCAATACGTGTTTAGGAACAGACAGATCTTATTCGACTGGAAATAACCCCGGCATCCACCGACTCGCGAGTGTTGCAGGAAAGGCTAATTTAAGCGGTGATTTTGGTGAATCAGAAATAAGAATACCTTTTTCAACGAGTGGCAGTGTCAAACGTCTCGCATGTCTATCGGTAATATGTAAAATTTCAGCGATGTCTTTTCTAGAAATTTCGCCGCGATACAAAATCGCCTCTAATATTTGCATCGATTGAGGAGGTAAGTGCTTGAGTTCTATTTCTTCGCGAGCCCACAATAAGATTCTCGTGCGTAAATGATCTGGTTGCATAACATTTTTCATAAAATCAATTTGATCTATGCACATTTCAAGGAAGAAGCGCGTAAAATCAACCAACGACTCTTCACTTAAGTTACCTCGTCCATCTAAATCATTTCTTCGTAATACATCACAATTCATGATTAATGCTTTATATTGATTCACATGACGCGCAAGTCCACGTGAAATTGACCATAAGCCGCCTGTGTCAAGTACATTCAGTGTGATGGCATGAGACATTAAGCGTGCTACTCTTCCATTTCCATCCAAAAAAGGATGTATCCATAATAATCGGTGATGAGACGCTGCCAAGGCAAGAATGGATTCTGCTTTGCCTGAATGACTGTAAACCGATTCAAAACGTGAAAGAAAACGCGGTATTGCGCCAGGACTAATGGGAATATGATGACCTACTGTGACATCCATTTTTCGAAATTCACCGGGGATAACTTTAATTAAAGTTTTTGTATCTGGGTTTTCAATCCATAATAAATCATCAGGCAGCGAGCGGCAAAAGCGTTTATGAATTTCGCATAGGACATTTGCTGTAAAAGGGCTATCTTTAATGCCGCCCTGATCTATCCACTCTTGGACAGCGATATGTGCTTTGGCTTCTTTTTGTAAAATTCGTTTTTTGCTATCGGTGCTGTAATGACCTTGCAATGCCCGTTCGATGTCAATAGGATGCGTATCGTGCCCTTCGATCAAATTACTGTAATAACAATTCATGGCACGTACAAAAGTTGCAAGCGAGGATTGTATTGCTTTTGGTAAACTGCTTTTGAAGCTTGCTGATTTTGCAGTTAATTCAATGGCAAGATCCATTAATGCTTTGCGATATTTAGAGTTTTCAGAAATGAGAAGGGGTTCCATCATTGATAGATTTTCATGTCTATCGATGGGCTTTAAAATGTCCGATCTCTTGTCCGATTTATTTGATTTCATCTTATTGATTATATATGAATTTTATTTAAAATGCAATACTTTTTACATCAAAAATGTCCGATTTTTTGTCCGGTTGTGAATAAAGTGCTGGCAATATAGAATTCTGCATCCCAATGCGATATGGCGGTTCATCCATGATGCCTATTTCAATCCCTTTTAACCATTTGTCCCACCATCATAAGACTTCTTGTAAAAAACCGATTTGAGGGCCAGGTCTTAAGCATCGCCGATCCATTGTTTAAATTGATTTACCATTTCCTCGGTATTCATCAAGCTTGTATCTAAAATCATAATATTTTTATTAATGGCTTGTTTCTTCAGAAATTCAGCCCAATTATCCATATTATTGTTGATCAACTCAGGTTGGTTACGGCCTTGATGAAGTCGTAGATGACGTGTTTTATTATCACAGTGCACAAGAATGATTTTATATTGATGGAAGTTAAATCCAGCAAAAGCATCAGTAATAAAGTCGAGGTTTACTTGGCCTTCTATTCTCTGCTGGTAGCCAAATTTTAGCAGCTAATTTGCATCCATCGGATAATGGAATGAAGATGTTTTCAATTTCTGTTGTTTTCATGATGAAGTCTCTTTAGAGAGAACAGTTGGAAAAAAGTTACTATAGAAGCAATATGTGGATATAATACAATATAATTTAATCTTTATCATGAACTCAAAAATTAAGCGAGATATTGTGTATTCATGAAAAAAGATATAGATTATGACAGAACTAGATAAAGTTTTGTATAATATCGATATTGAACATGTAAATCTCAATTTCAAAAATGCTGAATTACAAACTGAGTGAAGAATATGGTTGTTATACGAATAAGAGTTTTCTTGAATTACTACTTAAAAATGTTATTATTATCTTATTTGGGAGATATTAAACAATGTCATCTACAATTATCTTTATAAGGCATGGAAAAACTAATTGGAATGCTGATGGGATTTTCCAAGGGCAATCTAATAATTCATCTATTAAGTTATTAGCTGAAAGTGAAAAGGAAATTACTGAAAAATTTCAGGACATGAAATTTAATATAGTAATATCTAGTCCTTTGCCTCGTTGCTTGCAAACGGCTAAAATATTAATTGGTGACACTAATTGCGAAATTGAAATTTATGAGGGGTTAAAAGAAATAAAATTTGGATCATTAGAAGGTAAGCGTTTTAATGAATTAAATGATGAAGAAAAAGAATTATATGATACATATAAAAATAATCCTCAAAAATTTTCACGATTTCCTCAAGGAGAATCAGTATCAGACCTGGAAACAAGAGTATTAAATGCATTTTCTGACATATGCAAGCAGTATGGAGCTATGGAGGGGAAAAAAATATGTGTAGTCACACACGCAGGACCGATTGGCGCACTAAAGCGTTTCCTTGGAATTAAAGCTTCATCTATATCAAATCTTGATGCAATAACGCTTACTGAAGAACAAATTATTAAATTAAAAAATTATTCATTTAATCACCCGAGTAAACCAATAGAACAAAAAGAAGAGAGCTCTCCAAAATTAAAAAACATATTCAATTTTTGGCCACCCATATCGGAAGAAAAGGATGAATTAATGCAAAACTTTAATTCACCAGGTCAAAATAAGTGATCTGTGTATTGTCCTGTTCACGTGCCCTATGATCCAACGAAAACATGAATTGTAATGTTTGAATATCCGTGTTATTAAAAGCAAAAGGTTTTTTAGAAAGTGTTTTCAGAACGCCGACGGCTTTTTCTTGATAAAAAAAGGTGCCGAAAGCAATGATCTCGCTTGTATGCAAAATTACGCATTGCTATAAAGTCAAATAATTAGTGCGAATGATGGCAGCTTTATGCATTAGCAGGTTAGTTATGTCTAGGCAAAAATGAAAACGGTACTTTTTTTTCAATTGATTTTGTATCAATATTTTTTTCTTTAAAAAAATTTACCAGGTCCCTTTTAGAATGTATAAAATACATTTGATGAATTTCTTTAATTGACTCATCATCAAGATGTTGAGATAACCATTTATCACAATAGTCTCTTGTCTCGCGTAACTTAAAAATATTTTTTATAATAAGGAGCATAGTTGATGAACAAAATGCACCTCCTATGATAAATCGGCCTTTTCCACTACATAAAAATGGAGTCATCAGAATTATTAACGTACCTTCAAGTATCATGTCTTTAACGCCTGCTCTACTTTGTAAGTATCTATAAGCAGTTTCGGCAACGTCTCCTCTTTCAATGCTATCAATCGCTTTATTTCTAATTGCTGCTGCTTTTTCTTCACAAGGCATAGATTTAAAAACGAAAACTTTACTCGGCTTTGTGCGTGACAAAGTTTTTTGATTAGCTATAGCTAATATTCTTGAAGTACTCAAAAATTTCCTTAAATATTATTTTAAATATTAAGATTTTATTTAATGTTTTTATACACTATTTATGTATTCAATCAGCTTGATATTAAAAAAGCGAATAATATGTTAATGCAGCTTTTAAATAAAGAATATTTTAACGCGATTCTCAACTTTAAATTGTACAGATGTAGGGTGGCAAAGCTTTGCCCACCCTACATCAATTGTATTATTAAAGTTGAGAATGGCGTTATTTTACAATTTTTTTATTGTACGCATTAATACATATCAATTTCTTTTGTTTTCATAAATAAGGCCTTTATTCATATGTAATGTACAATCACTTATGAGATGTTTTCCAAGTTCTGCGAGTCGAGGATCATGTTTTAAATGATATTTTTTATAGATCGCATGAATAAATGTCTCATAAGAGTCTCTGTCATTTTTGTCATCAAACATATAATTCGGGTGACTTGAACGTTCAAGTTTCAAGAGATAAACATCGTTCTTACCCTTTTCCGCTAATGCGTTTGCAATATTTTCTGTATTACTGCAAGTGACCACGGTGTCTACTTTGGAAGTAATAAAAACAACAGGAATATTTTCTGGAAATTCTGCAACGCTTTTTAAGGGTGATGGCCCATCTTGATGATATTGTATGAGACTCCATTTTTTAAAAAATGCAAATCCTGTATTGAAGATATGTGATTTTCTTTTTGACAAAACCTCTTCTACGGAGTCAATCGCACCTTCTAAAACTACTAATTTCACTTCAGGATATTTTTCTTTTGCAAAAGCGCAGAAAGTCGCTGCCGTACCACGAGACACACCCCATAAAATAAGCCCATTTGTTTTATTTTTTTCTTCTAGCCAAGCATCATATTTTTTTCTATGTGAACGCATGTCGGTTTCTTGACCGATGCTCACTTCTGAAAGAATGGGCGTATGAAATTTAACGGATTCTGGCGTTTCTTTTGTCCCAAAATGAAATCCATTGCGCCAATTGGAGCCCCACGTGATTGCAGACCCTATCAGTTTGATAGGATTGAAGTATGAAAAATAACTGTCAAAAGGATATAAATTCACATCCGCAATTTCTTTGCCAATATAAAGATGATAAATGACATTCAGTGGTTTTAAATGATTTCTGCCTGTGCACCACATAAATTCGCCTGTGGTTGCTATTATTTTTTGATCGCCAATATATTTAAGCGCTTGCGTCTGAGAACTGCCATTGCCTTGATAAAATAATGTGTCACACGCTTCTGACACTTCAATTTTTCGATTATCCATTCTATTATCCTTTTTAAAAAAGTATATAATACAATAATCTTTTTTAAGGTGATATATGAATTATAAATTGGTATATGAATCGCTTCCTCAGAAAAAAGATATGGAAATTTTAGGTCAAGGCATTGCGCGCAATGCAAAAGCAAAGCGTGGGTTGGATCCAGTCGTGCCATTCGCATTTTTTATACGCGATGACAATCATGAAATCAAAGGTGGCGTCAATGGTAACATCGGTTATGGGTGGCTTTATGTCGATCAGTTATGGGTAGATGAATCTTTGCGAGGACAAGGATACGGTACACAATTGATGAAGGCAGCTGAAGCATTGGCCTTAAAAAAACTGTGTGTTGCAGCAGCTGTGAATACAGGGGATTGGGAAGCGCTCGACTTTTATAAAAAATTGGGATTTCGCGTAGAATTAGAAAGACGCGGGCTTGAAAAAAATTCGAAGTTTTATTTTTTAAGAAAAAACTATATTGAAGATAAAAAAACAGAATAGTCTTTGACTTATTTTTTTGCGAAAAATGATGAGCTTGCATTTTCCACAAAAATATTAGAGAATTTCCAGTCATTTAAATGGTTATAAGAAATATGTCAGAAACACGCATCATCCAAACATTGCTCAATAATAATTCTGTCGACGAAAAAAAAGCTGTAGCGCTGATTTCAGCAAGTGACTTTATGGATTCCATTTTCACCCAAGTTTTAGGGGGAACGGACTTAGAGTCGGATCAACAAGCAGAATCTAATCAAGCACTCATCGATATTGCTTCTAGAGATATATTGAGATACTTGGAACGCAGCGTTCAACCGATCGCAAGGCACGGCTACGATCGCGCACTGGATGTAGCTCTGAGAGCATTATTGGAAAGCCGTAATCCTGATTTTATAAGAAGCATTTCTACCTATATCTATGCTATTTTTCATGCCATGAGCAATGCGCTTGTTAAAGGCCAAGTATTTGCAGACGGCGAAGAAGAAAAGATTCGTATCCTAATCGGCTGTATAGCATCCGTTATACCTTTTTTAGAGCCACCTGATGATACCCGTATCCACATTCCCTTAAAAATAAATAATCAATGGCGAGATATCGAATATCGTGCGACTAGAATTGATATTTCTCCTTGTCGCGGATTACTTGCACGCTTATTGGAAGAAGAAGATCGCATGTATGATTATATTTTGACGCCAAATGATGACGAAGATCCCGCCGTTCCGAATATTGTTTCGCTCATGGGAACATCACCTGATATGGTCAAAGGCTCCGATCTTGCTGTGCTTGAGAATTACCGACCGTATCATTCTTTAGGTGAGGGTCACAACTTAGCAGCCATTGAAAATGCGATGCGTCGCAATCCACGTCAGAATTATATCGTCGGGCACAGTAAAGGCGCTAATATGGGAATGATCATCACAGCCAAATTTCCTGAGCTTGTCTTACGCGCAGATTGTTTAAATCCCGCTGGACTCAGTGCAAATACCTTAAAACGATACGCTCATGTTCCTTCAGCGACGTGGTCTAAAGTGAATGTTTATCATCAATTAGGAGATCCTGTTTTTTCATTAGAACAAGGCTTGCCACCAGGGATTAATCTTTACGGTATCATTGATCCACATTTTGAAAAATCGATCGCCCAATATAGCCGTATCGCACTTCCCAACTGGCGCATTCTTAACCCATTACAAAACCTATGTAATTGGTTTACCGATGGTATACAAACACGAGCGGATATACATCTCAGATATTTAGTTGCCCATCGAGGCGCTAAAGTGATTCCACTCGATGTTGAAGCTGAAAATCATTCACGCGGTAGAGAGTTTCGTAATGACATAAAAGAAACCATGAATAAGATTTTCTTTGTAAAGAAATACTGGGAACTTTGCACAGAAATACTTGCGCGTAAAGCTGTACGCAAACTCAATATGAGCAAAATGGTTAAAATGAGTCAAACATTCCCTCTAAACATTATCACTAAAATGAATGGAATTGTTGAGACTATGGTTTTTACAACGGTGATTTTGCTGCCTGCGATTCTGTTGACAGTGGGTTATTCGGGATTGAAAATTTTCGGAAAATCCCTTTTTACCAATTGCTATCAGTATCCTGCATCGACACTAGCCCCTCCTATAAATGAGCAAACACTACCGCCAGAACCTAAAAAGTGGCATCGCACTGAATTGCCAACGAATGGCGATTTTTCAAAAAAATTAGAACAAGCAAAACAACAACAGTCAACCGTATCACTGACTACCTCTCCTTTCAGTTTATGGCTGCAAGATCTGGAGGTTTTTCCACAACAATTATCGACAGAAACAACGTCAAACAATACGCTATCTAAAACGCTTTGATATTTCCCTATAGTCGAAGATCAAAATTTGAATATTCGTTTATTATATGGTATCGTTTTAAACGATCAAAGTATAATAAGTGAGCAGTCGGTTATAATGAGCAACAAAAAAGAATTTTATATTCAACCCTATCTTAATGGAATTAAATTATTAAAATTAAACGATGATAATTATGAAAAAATGTTTAAATATTCCATGGATAATTTATTTAAAAATCCTTTTAATATTTATTTTTTGAATAAAGAAAATAAGATTATGCATGTCAATGAAGAACAAGTCCGCACATGTGGTTTTAAATCAGCAAAGGAAGTTTCTGGTCAGTATCTTCAGAAAATTTTCGATCAAGATCTAACAGAAATATTAGATAATAATTTTCAAATCATCCAAAGTAAGCAAATACGATTTTATGATGAAGAATTTACGGATGCTAAAGAGGAGGTTAGCCTCCGCGCGTTGTCATTGAAATTTCCTTGGTATAGTGAAAGAAATCATATTTTAGGTGTTTTTGGTTGTTCTTTTGTGTTTGGCATACATAATTTATCTCAATGTATGGAAAATGTAGCGCATTTTGGATTTCTTGATTCTTATATCGCACAAACAAAAAAAGTTTGTTATCAAACCTACAATATGAATTTAACCAAGCGAGAAGTTGACTGCTTGAATTATACCATACAAAAAAAGACTTCCAAAGAAATTGCGAAAATGCTTAAAATTTCTTATCGGACGGTTGAAAAATATCTTGAAAATATTAAGAGAAAAATGCATGTTCATTCAAAGCAGGAACTGATGGATATTATTATTGATAAAAAAATAAAAATGTTGTGATATCGACGCGTTTTGTCATGCTAGCATGCTTTAAGCTGGCATCCAGAAAAGCTTCTGGATGCCAGCTTAAAAGCATGTTGGCATGACAGATGAATAGTCGAGATACACCATCAACGGCATTTCTGCATTGCTTTTTTTTCAAAATCTATTAAAGCTGAATTTAAATATTTCTTAAGATTCACAATATTATTATTCATTTCCGCTAATCGTCCTCCATTTGACGTCATGAATTCATCAACCCGCGCACAAAAATCAAAAGATAAATCGCTCAGTTGAATGTTTCTCTCACAAGCACTCCAATATTTCGGTCCGGCAAAATACAGAAGTCCAAGCGAAGGTAATACGCCAAATAAGACTTCAAATGGTCTTTTATCGAATGTGTCAGACGGAATACCTTTCATGGTATCCATAGAATAGAGTGTTGTAGATACTATTAAGCCTGAGAGACCCAGTAGTGCAATTTGCGTAAAATAACCATCGCGAGTTTTTTTGTCTTGAATTATTTTTACTTCTCTATCTAAATCATTTATTAATTGAAGTACTATTTCTTCTTCGCGGGATAAAAATTCCTCTTCTTTTTCGATTTCGATATTTTCTGATTTTCTTCGATTAAAAAAATGAAAAGCCGCTTTTTGAGCCCTTTGTAACATAGTTGAATCTCCTTTTGACTGAACTCATGTATTAAAAATGCGTGACTTATATGCTGTCAGAATTAAATGGAATACAATTATCCAGGATGTTATAATTTTTAACAAACATAGCGATACCGGTATATACATGGATGTAATATATCAAAAAAACAGAGGTTTTACCTTAGAATCATGAGCAAAGGACACATGGAAGTGAAACAGCGTAATATTCTCGGTTTCACTATTATAGAATTAATTATAACGATTATTCTGGTCGCGATTCTGTCCGTTTATGCTTTTATGATGTGGCCAGCCAACAGTATATCTGTTGAAGCTCAAGCTTTGCAGATTGCAACGGATATTCATTATGCACAATCTCTATCGATGTCGCATGGGTTACGTTATCGCCTCGCTCAAGCTTCTGCTAGCACATATCAAATATTAGACAGCTCATCGAACGCAGTTGTCTTTCCCAATAATTTGTCGACAGTAAGAGGTATTTCCATGAATTCTTATGTAGATGGCTGGGCTGTTGGAGGTCCAAACGTAGCACCAGGTACCTCCACGATGACTGTGAGTGGCTCGTTACCAAGTGTTGAATTCGATGGTATATCAATGATAGGAACGACAAGTCGGGCCAATTCAGCATGGGTGTGGAGTGAAAGTTTTGATTGAGTTCTATGGATGTCAGGTGTACATGTTATTCACCGACCTTGACCGAAAATGATTTCATGGATAGTGGTTCAACAATCATGTAACGAGGAACCGCCATCGCTTTATCATCCTTTTTGGCTTTCCGTGCATCGATACTGAATGCCATGACATATCCCGCATTTTCTGCTGCTTGTTCTAAATAAGGATCGTAAATGCCAAAAGGCCAAGCCAATAATGTGATTTTCTTTCCAAGGTTATCTTCCAATATTTTTTTGGATTTTTGCAGTTCTGTTTGTACGAATTTTTGGTATGCGTCGCTGGAGAGGGTTCTCTTTTCTATTTTGAAATTCGGATGAGAATACGTATGTCCTTGGATATCAAAAAGACCTGTTTGTTGTAATGCTTTGAGTTGATTCCACGTCAATGCATGTTTCCCTGCGGAAATGGTTTCTGGATAAATAAACAAAGTGACAGGAATATTGTATTTTTTAACGATGGGTAACATATATTGATAAACGGATTCCCAACCATCATCAGCTGTGATCGCAATCGGTTTATTGGGTAATGATGTACGTTTACCTTGTAAATATTCCACAATATTATTGAGAGGAGTGATCGTAAATCCATTATCTTTTAACCACTTGATTTGTGATTCAAATTCAGCTGGTGTCATATTCATGCTACCGGGTTTCGTCGGATTTAAATTATGGTAGCAAAGAATCGGAATACGGATCGTATTATTATCTGAAAATGTGTTGAGTGAAAATAGAATACAGGCGATGAAGAATAATGCGGTGATGCGTTTTAACATAAGAATTCCTCCCTGAATAATCATATTATAACAGAATTTTTAGGATATTTATTGTGCATTTTTTTTCAAAAGGAATATATTCTCAGCTGGATGATCCAAAGCATGTTTAAGAAACCAATCAATGGCCAGATCATGAAGCACTGATGATAAGAAAAGAATATCTCGTTCCAAAAAAGCCTTTGAGTAGCGCGAGTTTAGATCAACGGGTATATGAATGTGCGAGTTGTCATGGTCGGATGAGTAAGTGAAGATTTGTATTTATTTTTTAATTCCAGAGATAAGATACATAAGCGTTCCACCTGGTGAACATAAGGTTTTATTCTTATAGCCATCGAGGATTCTGTTTTTGTGCTGAATGAAAAGATGCCAATATTTTTCGAAATCTTGAGGCAGTCCGCTGCCTGCTAAATAAAATTCTTTCATTTCATTTTGAGCTGCGTTCCAAAAAGTCTCATTTTCATCATTCAATCCTTGAAGCGCACATTCTTCACGTGGTGTGGTATAAGGCGGGATGAAATAATCTGCAAGATCCGATTGATATACTTCAATGGATTGTAATCTTGCTTGATGAAAATAATAAGGAATCAGATCCCCGCGGGATGCATTGCCTTTACCAAGATTTTCTCTTCCGTGTTCGCATATCAGTTCGAAACGCAGTAAGTTGACAATGTCGTTTATGGAATCATGAAAGGTCAAATTATTGAAAATGACGCGCTGAACTAAATTATTGGGTTCAGCAATAGCGATTAAGCCACCGGGTTTTAACACACGTAACATTTCATCGAGCGCAATAGAAACATCTTTGACATGCACTAAAACCGTTTGGCAGGTAACCATGTCAAAATGATGATCGGGATAGGGAATTTGTTCCGCGGTGCCTAACTGATAGGTTGTGTTGCGTAGGTTTTTTTGTTGAGCGCGATCTTCTGCTGCTTTAATCCATTCTATTTCTGGATCAATCCCTGAAGTTTTTGCATCTTGGGATAAAAATGGAATGAGTAATTGTCCCCAATGTCCTATACCGCAACCCACATCGAGCATGGATTTGATTTGATGAAGTTTCCAACGCTCAGCCATAAGAGCAATAAATGAAGGAGAATACCAGTAATCTCGGATATCATTTAATACATCAGCGGAGTGGGATTTATGCGTGTTCACGGCAGTTATCCTTAACGTAAAAATCTGTCATGGAAGCAGAAGGCTGGCATGACAGTGAGGACTTATATTATCATACATTTTAAGAAGTTGTCATCTCAAACTCGGCAACTAAAGAATCGATATTTATAAACATCCCTTGACTTATAAATAAGGATAAAAATCTTTTCCCCGTGATTTTACAAAAAAGCCCATTTTTTTGAAATTGCGCAAATAGCTTATCTGCAATAGATTCTGAATATAAATAGCTATAATACGAACTCGCGAAACCACCTGAAAATATATGTATAAAACGACATGGAAAGTGATCGTAATAACGATACGGAAAAATAGAAATAAATTGTAAGAGATTATTATAGATCATTTGAATCGATGTATTCGCGGGTAAAGACACATCTATCGTGTGTAAATGGATGTCCAATAAAGCATGTAGAATATCTTTCATGTGTCGTGTGGCTTGATGAAATGTTTTGATTTGTTTAATTTGATTGAGCCATGGTGTATAGGATTTGAGATTTTCTGGTTGAATCATTTGTGCAAGTAAATCAGGCTCAAAACACCAATGTTCCATCCATTGACTAATGATCTCTAATGTATCAAAAGGTACCGCCTTATCGCCTGACATTTCAGAATAATCAATCTCAGTTAATATTTTTTGCAAGCAATGTCCATATTCATGAAATAAAGTAATCATATCTTGATGTGATATAGTATCTTTATTCGTTTCAAAACTTGTGACAATGCAGGCAACGGGGATTTGAAATCCGTACGGATTATTATAACGAATTTTTACATCTGCACAAAAAGCGCCTTCACGTTTTCCATTTCTCATAAATAAATCAAGATAAAAAGAGCCACGCAAATGATTACTTTCATCATAAAGATTGAAAAAACGCACATCTGGATGCCATGTTTCAAAATGAGCTTGCTCGATAATATTGATATCAAATAAAGTATGCGTTAACTGAAATAATGTAGATAATACATTTTTTAATGGGAATCGATATTCAGAAATAGTCTTATCAAGATGGAATTTCTCTTTCTGTATACAATGACTTAAGTACAGAATATCCCATGGTTCTAGTGGATCAATATGATTTAATTTAGCAAAATGCCGTAACTCATCCATTTCTCGCTTGGCTACATCTTTTATTTTTTCCATTTTATCGAATAAAAATGTTAAAACAGCATTTGTGGATTTTAATGCATTACAAGATAATGCAAAATCCGCGAAATGATTGAAACCCAATAAATGCGTAAGCTGCATGCGATTTTCTAATATTTCATACATGATTTTTTCATTATTGAATTGATTTTGTAAGGGAGAAGCTATCGTTGAAAAATGATAAAAATGACGTTTTCGTACATCACGATTTTCCGTATATTTCATGACATTTTGATAGGATGCATGATCTAAGGTAAGATCTGGCATTTGAATTTTCAAGAAATACTTAGCGTTTTCAATATTTTTGTTAAACGCATGCTCAAGTGCTGCGAGGCTAGAGAAAATATTTTTAATGTGATTTCTTTGATCCTGATTTAAATCAATACCTGAGTTTTTAGCGTGCGTGAGCGTGTTTTGAATGTATATACGCTCTGGTTGTGATAATCGCGACGATTTCAAAATTTCTTGATAGGCTGAATATATCTTCTTATTGTGTAAAAATGCTAATTGATACTCTTCAATATTGGGAATCAGTTTTTGAAATGCTTCTTCGATGTGGGATAATCCAAGCGTGTCATTTAAGAGAGATAAAAGATGGATTTTTTCAGCGAGAGGATATTCCTTCATTTCGATGGGGATAATAAAATTCTCCCAAGTAAATGCATGAATTTCTGAAAGTAATGCATCAATAAAATGATAATTATTTTTTAATAATGCGTGTATTTCAGTAATAATTTTGTCAATGTTCATGTTTTGATTTTTTGATTCTCGTATGCCAATAATGCATTCATCCAATCCGAATGCTTAATATATTCAAAACCTCCGCTTAACTTTGGAACGCCAATCGCATCCCGACCATCAAATTGATGAGCGATATTGGGACCATCGGCCAATACATAATGAAAAAATGCTTGCACATGGGCAACTGTATCAAGAGGATCACGCCAATGTTTGACTTTAGGACCTGAATAAATCAGCATATCACCGGGTTCTAAATGGATGACAATGGTATTTTCAGCACTGGATGGGATAAAGCATTCCTCTGTTCCATCGATGTATTCTTTGTCGTTCGAGAGTTTAAAAGCCCAGGGTTTTGCATCTTTCCAGCCGAATGCGAGAGATGCGCTCACTTCGCAAGCATCGCGGTCAATATGCGGATCGAGTTTATCGCCATGTTTATAAACACGATAATAACTGTAAGCGGGAAGTAAAGGTTGTTCGATGGTTGTTTCAATAATGGGTTGAAGATACAATAAAAAAGCTTCCATTAAAAAATCCGCATATCGACTATGCGTATGTAATACCTGTGCGGAATCACCTGACTCTGGTGTAAAGTCATATAACGCTTGAAATTTAGCATAATTCACGATAATTTCGCAAAATGATTTTGGTAATACGTTTTTTACGATCATATATTTTTCTTTTTCAAAGATATTTTTAGACATAAAGAACCTCTTATTTATTCTATTTTGATAAAACCAGAGTCCGCCATATAAGAAATGATGCATGATTCTTTGTTTTTTGGAATATGGGCAAAACTATGTTTCCAATGATTTTGATGATTAAATCGTGAAGATAAGATGATATCATCGGATAATTTTGCCATAAAATATAAATGAAGTAGTTTCTCTTTCAAATCAAAGGGGATAGAAATGTTTTTTTTGAAAGTAGAAGATACTGTTTTACCTAATTCATATTCTGCTAATAAAATTGGTGGTCGAAGTGATACAGCATCTTTTAAATCAAGTTGAAAAATATGATTTGATAATTGTTGTTCAATATCGGACTGTATCCATGCATAATCAAATTCTGCAAACGATGCGTTGAGATATCCATCGATGATATTTTGAATAAAAGTACGCCCTGTATGAGAATCAATAAATTCCGCATAAAGTGATAATTGCAAGGGTATGATGTGTTTAATGGAAGGATGTCTACGAAAAAAATCATAACATATTTCAACAATATTTTCTTCTGGGCCGATTTGACCAATGGTTTCTGTGATTAAAACATCGGGGTTTTCAGGTAGTTTGACGTCAAACGCGTTTGCTTTTAAAAATTTTATATGTTGATAGGGACTTTTCGAGAGTATTTTTTTTGCGAGATTTTCTGCAAATGCATAATATTCAATGGCATATACTGCACTTGCCAATTCTGCAGCATAGGCTGCTAAAATGCCTGTGCCAGATCCAATATCGACAACAATATTTGAGGATTGAACAACTGTCTGCACGGCTTTTTTGAATAAGGCAAGACGTTCATTATCACTCAACATCGTGGAGTGATGGATAATCGAGTAATCAATTTGTTCAGTGGTCATGTGTTTGCAAGTACTTTTCTACAAATTAAATGATATAAGACATTATTAGAAGTAATGGGTTCTTCATTGTTGTAATCATGTATTAATGTATGATTCGTCATTTCTGGTATTTTTAAACCGTGTGATTTAATATTAGATAAGGCTCGCTCTATGACAGTATTTGTTTCATTGGGATAATCATTTTGTATAAATTGAACGACATCACTCCAAGAGGGTAAATTCAATAATACAGCAAGAAAGTATCGAAGTTCTACATCTTCGATATTGTTTCTAAACTGCATTGTTTTATGAATGATCGCTTCTTGCGTGATAGATTTCATGAGTATGTTTGTTTGAACATCATCCATTTCTTTTAGAAATTGTTGGATGGAAGGAAATTGTTTAAAGTTAGCATAGAATGCGCGTAATAGCCAATAACGCTCATCGAGTGGTGATTCAAGATACATGTGTTTGAAATGATAAGAAAATTTTTCTTGATTTAATGACAACAAAAATCGCAATCCTTTAATTTTTTTCGCAAATTCTGGAGAAAATTCTTCGACAAGACGAATATTTTTTCCACGATATTCAAACTGAGGCATGGCATCATCGTCTTGATAAGTACGCACGACGATACTAACGGTTGGATTATCAAGGTGAAACACAGAATGGATAAATCGTTTACCTGAATAAATAGGTTTAATAGAACCCACTTGTAATTTACTGACCAATGGTTTTGAAAGCTTTCCTAACCAGAAATGATGATTAATCCTTTCCGCATCTTGAAATTGATATTCAAGATTAATGCTTGAGCCAGTCATGACATAAAATGCACCAGAAAATCCATGATCATGTACGGCAGTTGTACCATCACACCAGTATAACGCTTCAATATAAAATCTTGCATGACGATACATGATTTGTTGTAAATCACCAAAAGGGGGATCGATTTGGTGGGCAGATTGTAAGGGGTCTGGATTTAATGCATAATGAATTAAATTGTCTGCTGAAAGTGATTGATGTAAGCGAGCTTCATCTAACTTGTCAATGGCTGTTTCTACCAAGGCATCTTCATTATAATTATGTTTTGCCCATTGAATACGAATTTTTTCACCCAAATCCGTAAATAATGAAATAATATCTCGATGTTCTGACATTTTATAACTGACTGCCATGTATGTACTCCTCATGTGTGAATTTTTTTAACTGCAATTCCCATTCAATAATATAAGATGACCACGGATCCTTAAATTTAGGTAAATGGGCATTCAGTACGCTTGTCAAATCTTGCCACATTCGTAAACCATCTTGAATTGATTTTTTGATAGTGTCATTTGTATGATTTATCATTACGCTGTAATGTCGCCGTAAGGGTGTCACATATGCATAGACGTGTAATGCATGTAATGCCTCTAATAGTGTGAATGTTCTATCTCGCCAGGATAATGTAATGGTTGGAATGGTGATACAATCATTTTGTAGGTAACCTTGATTCAAATTTTTTTCAATACCATGCATTTGGTGATGTAGTGCCTCATGATATAAATTTTCTAAGATGGCGTATCGCGCATGTTCTTTGGGTACGATAATTTCAGGTGGTATCGAAAACATCGCTAAGTCAGAGAAAAAAGTACCATGGGGTACTTCATAAAAGCCCGCACTTCCAAGTGCTTTTTCTTCATTCGATTCTAACCAAAAAATCCTATGGGTAAAATTGGCAATAAATGCGAGCTCTGCTTGAAAGCTATTCTCTAATGTACGTAATTCAGCCTCTATGAATGCGATGCGTTTTTCACAAGGTTTTTTAAGTCTAAATTCGTTTAATCCCACAGATTCAAGTAAGGCTTGAGGATTTTCAGGACAAGACCATTCTATTTTAGTGTCAGCAATGTGGACAGAAATCATAATTTTATGTATTCATGAGGTAATGATAAAATTTCATATTCATTTTTTGATATTGTGGCAGCATGGCTGGAATGAATAATGATGTATCAAAAGTGACATGCTGTAATAATATCTGTAATTCCCCTGTTTTTCCTCTATATTGAACGGATTTTTCATCATGAGACTCTGATTTTAATAAAATGAGTTCATGTGTGTCAGGATAATGCCTGAGTAATTTTTCTTGTAAGAAATGCGTCGCATTTTTTTCTGCGGGTGATTCATAATCGGTTCTTGCATTGCCAATCGAACAAATATGATAAATAAAATAATTCAAACAGGGATCCATATGATAATCATAAAGAATGAGTCGATTTGCATCGACTAAGCATGTCCCTTCTTCAATCGGGTCCATTTTCAAATCGTTGATCATAGTGTCAAAACTGGAAATACCGGGTAGAATTTGTAACGCAATGGAGGCATCCGCTTGAAATTCTTGGACAATCGTGACGCCTAATCTTGGGTGACCCAAAACAATCAATGCAATATCGTCATAGTTTTTTAATTCATCATATATTTTATTTTTGATTCGATCATAATTATCTCGATCGATTGCACCATTTTCATAATACAGAGTGATATCTTCATGATTCCACTTATTTTCATTTAAAAAGGTATTTAATCCTACGATTGCGCCCAGCCAAAGGATTTTATTTGCTTTTTGACAGTGCGTGAGCGATTCTTGAGTGAGATGTAATGTCCCTTTCATACCAGATCCAATAATTCTTAATGTTTTCATTTGTGAATCTCAGTATAACACACAACAAGAAAGTCTCTTCTTGTTGTGTGTTTGGATGAATTAACTGGTTTTGATAGCGCAAGTTTGGCGCTGCATGTCTTCGAAATTACCAATTACTTTTGCGATATTGGACGGTACAGTACGCATTAATCGCGGATTGACCGGACGTACATTGATATACGATGTGTCCTCCATCTTACCTTTTTCTAAATCAAATGAATCCATTTTATATCTCCAATGAAAGTTACAGTTTTGATTTGTTAAAATCGCTTTATGATTTCATTTTTTACATCATTTTGCAACTATACTCGCGCGGGCATATTTTGCGGTTTTTAGCGCCCAGACGTAGTTCAGATTGACTCGTTCGAAACGCAGCGCTATGTTATTCATATGCAAGTGTTTTGAACGAGTCAAGATGGACTGCGTGTGGGATGCTAAAAACCGCAAAATATCCCGTGCGAGGTATAGGATTAATTCGTTTCGACAGCGCAAGCTTGAAGTTGCGTTTCTTCGAAATTACCAATCACTTTTGCGATATTGGATGGTACGGTACGCATTAATCGGGGTCTAACGATTGGAACAACAACAGGAACTGGAGCATTGAGATAGGATATGTCTATTTTACCTTTTTCTGAATCAAATGATTTCATTTTATATCTCCAATAAATTTATGGTTTTGATTTGTTTATACAAATCGCTTTATGATTTCATTTTTTATATCATTTCGCAACTATTAATTTTATTGCATGATGTTCAATCGCTTGCGATAAAAATGATAAAATTATTTTTTTATCTTGATCATTTGTCGCGAATTGTTTAGTCACATCCTCTACATTGAGTGTAGATGAAATATTGATATGATCAATTAATTGAACGATGAAAGGATAATGAGGCGCAACGAGCTCCCGACCGCGAAAAAAAACAGCCATTTTATTATTTTCTATTTTTTTATAATATATTTTAAAAGGTTCTTTTATTTTAATACTTCGTGATTTAAGATCATGTGTACTTTTTTGATTTAATCGAGGCGGATAGCTAAAATTGAAATTGCTTAACATAGATAAATAACGATCTTCCATTTGTGATTTGATAACGTTTTCAAAGGAATCTTGGCGCTTTTCAGGATTGATGCAAAGATGATTCATCATGTTTCTTGTCATTGTTGTGATGGATTCTTCCATATCGACAAGATCAAGTTTATATGTTTTTTTATTTCTGGCTAATCCCTCCGCCATTAAATTATTGAAAATATCTTCCGTCAGTTTAATATTAGAGCAATCTGATAGAACGACCACAAAATCGACAGAAAATTGGTCGGTTTTACCAATATGATAGTATTTCGTGGGTAAAAAAAGAAAGTCATTGGGATATAAACCAAATACTTTTGCATGAGGTAATATTTTTTCTGTCTCAAAATAAGCTTCTTTCGATCCTGTTAATTTTTCAAATTCGTGAGGGTCCCAAGTCATTAATTCTTTATATCCCGGCCCTAGATGAAAATGAAATATGCAATTTTCATCTTGATCTTGATGCACACCAGAGGGTGTAAAACCATAATTGCCGAGGAAGACGGTTAAACTGGTGCCACCAAGGGTAATGCCACGTTTTTCAAAAAGCGGTTTTAAAAATTGACTTGCGAGCACCGCAAGATCATCATTGAATTGTTCTACCTGACTAAACAGGAGGCAAAATTTATTTTCTTTAAAGATGCGTTTTGTCCATTCTTCTATGGATTCATTTTCAAATAGTGGTGTTTGGATCACGATATCTGAAAAGTTGCTATTTTCACTTCTCTCTACCCAGATTCTAAAATTTTCTTTTGCTTGATGTAAAATGGCAGAATTTAATGCTGCTTTAATGTGCGATTCATTGAGAAAAGAAGGTTCAAAAAAACTTTTGTAAGTGACAGGTTCTGTTAAATGCATAGAATCATCAAGAAGTTGATTGATATTGTAGTTCATTTATCACTCCTCTAGAGCTATTTAAAATCGATGACTGATTTCGATGACGCAATGTTTTTTTGAAAAATCATCCAATAAGTTTGATATGATTTGTTTATTTTGTAAATCAAGATTTGCATCCCATTCATCAAATAATAATACAAATCGCATGGTATCTTCAGATTTTAATAATGTATACGATAATTCTTCAAGATATGCTTTAATTCTCTCTCCTGTGGAATAAGATTCCTCAAAGGATTTTTCAAACAAGAGTTTAGAATGGGTGGGTAAATAATATGCTTGATTTCCAAGAGATTTTTTAATTAAATTGATGAGTGTTGTTTTCCCGCTGCCGTTTTTACCACGAATAGTGATACGTCCCGTTGGTTTTTCAGTAATCGTATGAATAAATTGATCGAGAGATTCAAAATCCATCGATTTTTCATTCATGAGAATGGTTACTTCATTTTTTTTAATTCGATGGAGAAATTTATCTTTGTCGAAAGAAGGTGTTTTGATGGTTGCGATAAGCGCTTTCAGTTTAGCAAATGTACCATGCCAGTGCATGGCGTAGGTTGAAAGAATTTCAAAATGTTGAATAATTTGGATTTGACGCGGAAGCGTTGCAACTAATGCGGCTAATTTAGCAGCCTCATCGGTGGTGAAAAATATCCATAAAAAAATGCCAGCAATAGGAATCAAGGATAAGATGGTAGCTGTTGTACTCGCTACTTGTGTTATTAAAACAGCATGTGCAGATGATTGATTGTAGAATGCCCAACGTTCCTTATATTGCTTCCACCAAATTGAAAAGTTATAAATATTTCCAATAATAATGTTATCCCAACCCGATAATAAGGTTTGTGAAAGGGATTTTCTATCATTTTGTAATTGTAATGCTGCATCGGATATTTTATTTTTAAAATATTTTGATGCAATAGGAAGCATGATAAAACTTGCGATATATCCGATGACGAGTCTCGAATCAATAGCGATACAGATTGCTATAATGTTGAATAACGTATTTAAGCCGGTCGCTAAACTATCATAAGCAACGCTATAAGTTTCTTCAATGGTTCTACTGCTTTCATTGGTTAACCAGGGCTCTTTTTCGCTTTGAAATTCTTTATCTGAGAGCGTTTCTGGTAAACATTTATACTTATCAGAAAAATGGCGTGTATACTGATATAAGGCTTTTGATTTTGATTTTTCTAAGTTATACCCTGAAAATATCCCCGGGATGTATACTAGAAAAAGTGATGATACAAAAAGTGTTAAATATAATAAAATATTACCATGGTTGACAACGGCCTCACTTAAATCGGTAATCCAAAATGTGGATGAGGCAACAATCAATTGTTGAATAATAAGAAATAAGAGTGAAAAAAATGCAAAACGATTCCAGAGTATTTTAAAAAACATAGGTAGACCAAAATAATTATTTATTTTTCAAATGCTAATATATTTTATCCGCGCTCACAAGTGAATTAACGTTATTTTATACCATGCCAATGGATATTTGTTTTTTTGGTATCTATTCAGCGGCCACCACTGACCCAATCGTGCCCGTGAGCGTGCCCGCGTGCGTCTTTTCTAATGACTTTTATCAAAAGCCTTGGCCATTTTAATCAACACTCCAACTATCCTGATC
>JABDEF010000012.1 GCA_013287235.1 Gammaproteobacteria bacterium | reverse complement strand
TGTTTTACCATTTGACATTACAAGTGCATGCAGTGTTTGAATCATTTTTTCTGTTATTTTTGCGCCTTGCGCTACCCATTTTTCGACTTGTGTTAAAGCCGCATAATATCCTTTTATTTCACGCTCATCCCTTTCACGCCCAGGAAAATGACCCTCATGTTTTAAAACCATTTCCACTTGATCCGGATTCAGATGATTTCCTTCTATCATCGTGGAGTAATGGGTTGTGTCTAATCGAGCGGTTTCTCTTAAGGAATTGAGCACGGAAGGGGTTAAGGGTAAATATGACACTTTTACATGCGCAGACTCAATACGCATGAGCGATTTTATGATTTTTGGGGTAATGGTATAAATGGGTTCAAATTTTGTCGGCATAATAATTGCAATTTATCTGCATGGCTGGTTTATTTTATTATGCAGATAAAATGCAGATAAAGCAAGCGTTAAATGAGCAAAAACAATGAGCGAATCTCTATTAATATTATAACTGACCTAAAATTTCTTTTATAAGGTATCGAAAAAAGTCTGACCCAGTGACATTACACGCGACAAAAAAGACGAGTATTGCAATCAAGAGCGTTTGAGGGGATCAACTTATCTAGAGCTCATTGGCATACTCGACCCCTTTTTTATTTTTTATACTATACTTTAAGTACTTTGCTTTGCCTCAAAATGAGTTTTTATTTTATGCTCATAAATGATAAGTATTTAAAAAAATTAAACATTATTCTGAGGAATTTATGAATTTTTTTGTTGATTTTGATCAAATATTGCCCTATAATATGTTAGATAATAAACATTATATATATTGATATTGTTAAACGAGGAGCTATATGTTACCACGCAATGATGAAATATTATTGATTCTTGAGCTTACCAAGGCTAATCCATACTTACAAAAAATTATCCCGGCTATTATTAGTAAAAATGCAGCTGGTGAATTTAGCGTTAATGAAAATTCATTAAATCAATTTTCATTAATTGCTTTTATAAATATACGAGAACATTTAGAAATCTTAGTTAAGTATATTAATAAAAATCAAATTGATCGAGATAATTTAACTTCATTGGCTATATATCCACTCAAAGGTCCAAACGACCTTGATTTTTTTATTTATGAGATCAGAGATGCAATTAGTATTTCCTGGGACCAAACGTCTGTTAACACTAATGGCGATACAGCTCCGCAGCAAGATTCTAACACTCCATCTTCAACAACTCCTAATAAAGAAAAAAAAGAAAATAAAGAAAAAGGAACTTTAAATGAAATTAGCACTCCACAGCCACTATCAACATCTACTCCTGAATCAGATCCCGACCTTCAGGAACAAGTCACACCCATGGCAGTCGCTGAAGACAGTGACATTCTTAACAAAAGACTTCTTGAAGAAATAGAATACCCTAGAGATTATTTTTTCTATGATTATCCTTTACTTCAACAGATACCAGACCTTGAACAATTCATTGATAGTGAACTTGAAAAAAACAAAAAAAATCCTTCTGAAAGTAAATTAGAATATAGCGATTTCACTATCATCAAGGTAGCATTAGATGATTTAACAAAAGCAATAAAAATTTATAAGGAAAACAATAATAATAAAGACCCAGATATAAGTATTTTTCAAAAGATTACTTCTCCCATGGGCGGGATCAAAGAGTTTGTAGAAAGTATAAAAACTGCGACAGCTACACTCTCAACATCTCTACACAATACTGCCGCTAACATGCAAACTTTCCCAACAACGAGTACAACCAATAATGAACTGTTATCACCTATCGTCGAAACACAACCGCCTAGTACTAATCAAAAACTCCTCGAAGAGATAATCAAAAAAATTCAACCATTAAAAAATAAATCTAAAGAAAAAGATGCTAAATTCTCAAAACAAGATAACACCTCACTAGACATTTTTTATGAGCAAATCGCAAGATTTATTCCACTGGCTGACATAGATAAATATCTGCATGGGCTTAACCTCAATTCTTGTGAAACAATCAAGCAATTTATGGAAATCATTGAAAAGGAAAAAATTAAATTTGAAAAGAGTGCTCAACAAGAAATAAAAAAAGGTGATGAAGAAAAAATCGACTTAGAAACAGCCGCTACACCAGACATTACCTCAACAATGCCCCCAACTGATGCTGATCAACCCAATAAGCAAAAAACTACTAAAGAAACTACTTTACCATTAAACTTCCGGGTAATAAAAGATTATCATCTTCACTCAGAAGATCCAGAAAAAAATACAAGAGCAAGGAATATCGAATTCGTTTCTAAAGAAAAATTAGAAAAACTCAAAAATGACATTGAAAATGATACTCAACGTGACAAACAAGGAGAATGGGCTGTAACTAAGACAGGTGTAGATGAAAATTCTGCTAAAGAAATTCTTTATTTTTTCCAATATCAATTATTTAATTCTACAGCTCAAACCTCTAATCGGGAAGAATTTTTCCAATCTTTTTTTGATGCTTTTCCAATAGATGATGAAAAACAATCTGGCACATTTACCATAGAAATCCCCCCGAGACCAACCATTGATATTAGAGCAGAAGAAGATGGTGGTTACACAGTAACTTACAAACATACAACCCATCTAATAAGTCCTAGTGGAACAAAAAATCCTTTTAACATTATACAAGTTTTTAATGTAAAAGAAATGAAAGATCAGAAAACATATAGCGTTGAATTCAATCCTTCAGGATCCGAAATAGAAATAACAAGGGAAGATTGGGAAAAATTGGTAATTTCTGGCGAAGAAGCTTTTGAAAAATTTTCGACTATTTACAATACAGCTCACCCAAAAACTTCTAATAAAAAGATTAAAGATATATTAATGAAAGATCGCGAATCTTATATTAATGAAAACTTAAAAAATACTGAGAAGATAAATAGGTTGACAGCTGATTCAAATAGTACATGGACAATAAATATTAGCATCATACTAAATAGCCAAGAAATAGAAGAACTTGAAAGAGAAAAAATAGAAAACCAGCATAAAATAGATGAAATTCAAAATAATATTAACAAAATTGAGAAATTACCTTATTTCGGTTTTTTTCTTGTCTTGCTAAAAAATAAAGGTTTTCGTAATGAATTTGATCAATATAAGGATAATCCTTACATGTCACAACCAGTTGAGAGTATAGAAAAAGAATTTAGATGTCAAGAAACCAATCCCCCCCCCGTCTTGCAAGCAAAACATAGGCTTTCTAAAGCTTTAGAAGAAAATCTTTCCGTTTCAAAAGAAATTAAAGATTTTGATAAAATTTCAAATAACATCCAAAGACTAGGGAATAAAATAATCTCCCACCATTCTTTTGAGCCAACTGATATTGATTCCTTTGAAAAGTATATTATACAAATCTCACAAATTCAGGAACATATAAAAAATAAAAAATTTACTGAAGCAGATAATCTAATACAAAAAATCTTAAATGATACAGAGCCAGATAAATTTTCTTCACAAGAACGTTCTTCTGATAAGACGCGCACAACGCCAAAATCCTTGCCAAATAGCTCATATGTAGAATCTGATATAACTGCAAATACGGTGGGAAATTCTGATATAGACAAGACCCTAAATCAAGGATCCAGTGAAGGACAAGAACATATTTATTCCTACAAAAGAGAATTGTTCTTTGAACTAAGAAGAGTAGCTATAAAACTCAAAGAACTATCTTCACAAAGTTCCTCTCAATTTGAAAAAAAGGAAATTAAAATTAATAGTCCAAATGAAGCGAATGTTATGAGAGAGCTAAAATTAAACCGCATTTTGCCTATTACTACCAGAATGCTCTCCATTGCCAACAAGGACTTAGGCGGTTCTGATAGAAATGAAGCTTCTAAAGATTTTTTAGTTAAAAATTCCAACTTAATGAATAAATTCGCTATAGCAACGTCTGCAAATAAAATAAGCAATAACAATATATATATGGATTTTAAGCACAAGGATTTTTTCATACAAATTGTAAAGGATTTAAATCGCCTCAGCGGGGAGGGGGTAACCATTGGGGGCGAGTGTGATGTCATAAAATTATCTCAAAAACCAGATAATTTTGAAAGCTTAGGTACAAAATCAAATGCGGCCTACTGTATTGTAAATAATGAACTTTATTATTTTAACAAGGCTGAAAGTCAGGGTTTACTTGTATCTAGAGACAAACAAATTTTAAAAAAGTTGAACAAGCTAAATCCAAAACCGACGGATGCCCCTCGGACATTATTAAAATCAGAATTAGAAAAAATTAAAACTTTAACGTTACACGAACATTCTGATGATTCAATTGAAATCAGTGGGAATCTTCTATTATATCGCTCTCAAAGAAACTTCTTTGAAAAATACTATTTTTTTATTTCATCTTCTGAGCCTACTCTTGATTCTTTATCAATGAAAACAAACGCAGGATATATTATACATGACAATAAGCTCTATTATGCTGACAACTCACATCAAAAGATTGAAATTATTTCTAAAGATAAAGAAAAAATTGATCAATTGAGGAAGGAGTTTAAATTCGCAAATCAAAATGCTACTATATTATCTGATGATAATTTATCTTTTCTAGATCAACAGTTCCAACATAAGCGACCTGTCCCAAGGAATTTATTCATAGAGAGCATAAATGAACTAGCAAAACAAGCGAGCCAAGATCCCAACTTTGCGCTAGAACCAACAGAAAATAAATCAAAAAACTTGGAAACAACTATTTCAGACGAGGAGTTTCAAGCATTCCTGATTTCAATCAATCTTATTACCGGGGACCCAAGTAACCCTTTTTGTACTCCTACGTATTTACAAGGAGGGGTATGTCGGCCCTGGGAATACCTAACAGGCGCTCTCCATGAATCCTTAAATTTGTTAATGCGGCTGCCAGCAGGCAAGACAACTAAAATTTCAAAAATATACACTTCTTCGGGTGATTCGTATATCTCCGTGACGGTTAATTATCCTATTGAATATCAGACAACTTTTGATGGTATTGCTGATGCTAAGTATAATCAATTTTTCCCCGTCAAAGTACAAAGCGTATTTACAATAAAAAAACCCACGGATGGTCCTATAAAAGATGGCTTTCTAATGGAAACAGACCATTCTCAATCAAGAATAATAATAACAGAAGAGATGTGGGAACTACTAGAAAAAATTGCTATCTATAATGCAAATAAATTAAATGAAAAAACATTGGGATATATGCTCGATAAAGAAAATAAAAAAACGACCTATAAAACTATTATTCTCGGGATTCTTCCTTTTTTGAAAAACGAAGACATAAAAAACGACCTTATCCAATGGCATTGCTCTCTTCCTAAAACTCTCATTGCTGAAGTTGATGAAATAATCAAGCTTGCATTTTCAGAAAATGAATATAAAAAATATAAAAAAGAATTAAAGAAAAAAAACAAAGAAAATGTAGATAAAAGTGAATACAAAGCATTTGATGCAGCCTATGAATGCTTAAACACCCTCTCCACTCTTAACGAAACATTAGATAAAAAAATCGCAACTCGGGAAGAAGAGCTCAAAAATATCGAAAAAAAATCTGCTTTAGTTTTTGAGACAGAAGACAAATTCAGCCAAAATTTAATTGAAACAGAAATACAAAATATACAACATAAAATAGAAATAAAAAGTGATTTAAATACCTTAAAATATAAAAGTGAGACGGCTGTTCCACTAAGAAAACTAATAATCAATACCTACAGAAGTTTACTCGATGATAAGCAATTAAAAGATGAGGATTATAATGATTTTATTGTGCTCATCAACAGTGTAGATCGATTTGTTAAAAATCCTTTAGAAAATAACAGGCTAAACTTAAAAAAACATAATGACAAAATTAAGAAAAATAAAAAATTCGAAAAACTATTTTCCGGCATAAAAAATCTAATAGAACACGATACTGCTTACGTTGATATTGTTTATAAACATCAACAGGCAATCGCGCAGCTTCAATTCAAAGAAAATACTTATAACAATAGCCAATTAAAAAAATACATTGAAGAAATCATTTCGTTAACACCCTCTCTCAACTCACTTAAACTAATAAAAATGGCTGATGCAATTTGTGTTTTGCTAGAATCCAGAAATCAAAACTCTTGCATCTGACTTAATGTCACAAAAAATAAATCCAAATACATATATTCATAATAACTCAGATAAAATTTTAATGATTGCTAATTCGAGTAAAAATAATAATTCTGAAGCAAAATCAAAAACTCTCGAAACAAAAGAATCAGAATCACCAGTTGATGAAGCTGTCGAAGAACACTCGGACCTATTACTAACAAGAGATCCAAAACATATCACAAAGATAATGAATGTATTAGGCTTACAAAAAGAATTTAAGAACAAAAAACTTGCCTTAACCGTTGATCGAATAGACCATGCTAAAATCAATTCTTTAAAAAAATACACAGATATTTCGGTTGATAAAGATACCGTTCAAAAAGAACTTGATCAAGCTATTCAAATTGAAAGTACAATAATTGAATCAGAAGCAGCAGAATTAGTGTTAAGTCAACATAAAAATGACCGCGCGTCTAAAGAAAAAGTAATAAACTTAATCAATGAAAAAGAAACAGAAATTACAAAGAACTATCCTGACACTCATGATTATCTTACAGGCAAATATAATGAAGATAAGGCACTTGGTCTACGACTAGTGCAATTGGAAGAAATAAAAGAAATATGCATAGGAATAAAAAACCTTGACCAAATTACCAATAATGGCACTAATATTTCTTCAATTCAAATATCAGACATCCAAAAATTAGATGAAATGATAAAAAATATGATTATAATAACTTCTCAAAATGAACAACTAAAACTTTTTTTTAATACTAAACTTATCCATTATAAACCCTATTTTAAAAATTACATTAACAATGAAATAACCCGTTTAAAGGAATTAGCGGATGACAAAGAAATTAATCTTGACCAACTAAAAACGCTACAAAAACAAATATCAGTAGTTGAACTTTCTGAACAAAAATCATTATTATCAAGCCTAGATGAAATTACTACAAAACAGAAGTTATTTAAGTCATTGAGTAACCAAATAACCTTATTAGAAAATCTTACTAATAAAGAAACAATTCACATTGAAAGTCTCACAACACTTCAATCTGACATTACAACTTCCGATATTTCATCTTCCCAAAAAATGAATTTAACAAACAGGATTAAAACTCTCGAAAACGCACGCGAGACAGAACTCAAGCAGATTGAAGAAAGGCGGCGAGCATTAGAAGAACAGCAATACGCACACCAAACAAAACGGGCGCCCATTAAATGGAAAACTCTACAGGAAGCTGAAGATGAGGAGAAAAGTAAGATCAAGGATGAAAAAAAATCAGCTGAAGATCGTAAGAAAGATCAAGATTATAAGAAACATCTAGCTGACAAAGAAGGCATACTAGATAAAATAAAACCAACTGTATTCCATTACCACAAGAAACCGTCCCGTAAAGCTAATGTTATGATAAACATATACAATCAATTTAATTTGATTACATTTTTAAGCCCAAAAGATCAGATTAAAAACCTTGAAAAATATATATGTAGCCATGAAAATGATTTTCAGGGTCAGCAATTCAAAGAGCAATTACAAAAAATAATTAATTTTCTAAGAGCACATCCTAATTATCCTAAAGACAATTTCTCTTCTTCTTCTGAAGCCGGACAACAAACACGTCGTCCTAACTTAGTTCAACACATGTTGGAGTCAGACCCCATCACTCTACAAGAGTTAGAACGTCTCACCATGGGGGAAGAAGACGAACAAGATGTTGACTCAAAGAGCACGGAGTCAATGTCAACCCACACAGCGGACATTAGTGCTGTTAAAAAATACTCTGATGAAACATCGAAGCAAAAACTCGAAATATCAGAAATGTTACAAAAGATCCCCACTGATAGCAAGCATGCTGACCTTACTGGTTTAAGTAAGTTATTAGAAGATCTGGATCGATCAAAAGAAGATGCTGCTCTACAATCAATTAAACCGGCATTAGTCGATCTATTCAACAAAATTCCCAGAGGTCAAAAGATCGAAGGTCTCGGTGTTATTAACAAACTTAATGAGCTTAATGGAACATTAAATAGTATTCTTCCTATTAAATATTCAAATTTAGCACAAGGGATCATAACAATTCTTCGAACTGCCACTCACTTAGTTCAAAATCAGATTAAAACGGTTGATTTAAAAGTCCCCAATAAAAATCAAAAAGCATCAGACGAGAGGGAAAAAGAGAAAACGTTGTCAGATATTAAATTTTACTCTAATCAAGGTTATAAATTTGATGAAAAAGCAGCATTGCAATTTGCAATGCTCCTAGAGCCGTATGAAAAAATCGAAGCACGAGATTATAACGTGCATCCAATATTGGCGTTTGCAATAGCGAATCCTTTACACGATCAAAGTAGTGATCACCTTACGCCTAAAGAAAGAGCAAAAAAATATTTTAACGATAAAATTGATTTAGTTAAAAAGAAACGAGGTATCCCTCCAATTACTGAAAAAGACTTCGAAGAGTTTACCTTTACCCAAGAATCTGAAACGCGGACATATGGCCAAATAAGACAAGAATATGCTTATTTGCGAAAAGAACGTTTAAATATAATAAATAAATACAAAGCTGAATTAGCAAAATTAGATGGTTCCAATCCAAATAATAAGGTACCCATTAGAAGACTTCATGATAAAATTGATGAATTAGAAATACAACACTTTCAAACTCGGAGAGATTTTTTATTAGATTCAGGGGAGCTGCAATTTACAGGAAATAAGGAGATTCAACAAGATGCGACATTAATTTCGAATACGATTGATAGTTTTTTTAAAACGCTTGATAAAAAAGAACAAGAAGAAATCATGCGTGCTACTGTTGAAGATCTCCATCAAGAGATTCGGAATTTAAATATTGGAGACAGTGGACTTGTTGGAACAACCTTGAACGTAACAATAGTTTGGCATGATGAAAAAAATGTAGCACACATTCGATGTATTAATGCAGGTGATAGTCGTTCATTTTATAGCATACTCAATGAAGAAGCCAAAGAAAAATTTAAGGAAACTAAAAGAATTAATACTGATTTAATAGACCCAATAAAGGGTTATGAATCGATTGGTCTAGAAGCCCGCCCCCCTTCAACGCATTTTTATAATTATGATATTCCACTTTCAGAAAATCAAAAACTTCTCACTATTGTATCGTCTGATGGAGTATTTCAACGTATTGAAGATAAAGACGATGAGCAACAGACACAAAAAGAAATCAATCTTATCAATCAATCTTTAGACAAAAGTTTTGATGGAGCAAACCTCAACTTAAGAAAATTTAGCTTAAACTTGGCTCAGACTGGTTACGAAGGTGATAAAGATAGACCAGGTTCCATTGACAATATTGCAATAGCACCTCTCATAGGCGACGGCATAGTAGTTGTCGCTGATGCACATGGTCAAAAAGGTGAGAAAATCTCTCAATATGTTGCAAAACATTTTTCTCGAATTCTCCAAGAAAATCTTAGAAAAAATAAAAATTTTATAAAAACTCAACTTACTCAAGAGCAAACGAGAGAAAATTTTATTAGAACACCGCGAACATATCAGGAAGATCAAAATATCAGAAGACTTATTAATCAACTTAAAGAAACTGATCCTGAACTTGTTAATCTTTATTGGACACACAGAAAAAAAATAGAAGGCGTTTCTTTAGGAACACCACTCATTACCGGAGGAGTTGTTGTAGGGCCTATTGCAGGCGCCGCTACAGGCTTTGGTCTGCTTACTGCTGCATCTTTTGGTCTTGCCCCTGTAACATTTGGAGCATCTTTAATACCCTTAATAGCTATTGGAATAGGAGCAGCTGCGGGATTTCTTTTTAGTGGGGCTTATTATCTTTATCAGAAGTATTCTAGAATTCCCAATGATTATGAATTGGCTAAAACTCAATATGAACTTGTAAAAAATAAGCCACATTATCCTAACTTACCACAAGGTGATCTGCAAAATACACAATCTGATTCCATAAAGTTGAACTCAAACACTATAGTAATAGATAAATTAAGCAAAAGTTTAGAAAAAGATCAAGAAGAGCACGAAAATGAAGCCCCCTCAGCATCTATAAGACCTACTACTACCTCCACCGAAAATAAAGACGAAACAAAGAAAAACCCATTTCCCTTTGACCTCAGCAAAGGAATCAGTCCCGCGCGCACAGTAACTACTGATTTGAATAGATATATTAAAAGTGCATTTGAAAACAAAGACATGATATTTATTAATAGTAAATCATTACGAGACTACGAACCATTCAGTAAAATAAAAAATTCCGAAGCTGTTTTCACTGATAACATTAAAGACGAGGATATGAAAGATAATGAAATTTATATAGTAGTTAGTGAAAATAAGGAAAATAAGTTAACTTATATAACTTATAAAATGAAATTCGGCCCTAATCCTGAAGATATTTTAACTCGGACACAGGATGTGGCAGGGTTAGAAGAAATTTTTTATTCAAAACAAAGAATGTCTCATCAGTCTTCTACAACCAACTTTACACTTACAGAAGCATTAAATGGAAAAAATCCAGAAAAGATTAAACCATTTTTACAGACAATAGTAACCCAAGAATATTTCCAGGACGATAAGCAAGCCTCTACATTCATAAAGAATGTACTCTTGAGAGATGTTGATAAAGCACAATTAAATGAAGAAGTTGTAATAAACACTGGGAAAATAATTGGACAATCAGATTTATCAGATGGCCTAAAACAAAAATTGAATGCCCGAATTTTGGCAAATCTTGACGTTGAATATAAAACTCTTGAAGCTGAATTTAAAACAAAAGAAGAAGAATATAAGAAACTTTCCATCCTTGATAAACTCCGTAAAGAAAAACCTACAGAACCTGAACGCATGACACAAATGTTAGCTGATAAAGACTCTACATCTACTGTGAATTTAATCCCAACAAAAGAAGGATTTCAGGCCGAAATAAATCTTCCTACTACTATACAAATAGAAAAAATGAGCGATGTTAATGTTAATGCCCCGAAAGGCACTCGACAAGATAAGGTTACTATTAAGGCTTCCTTAAAAATAGATGTACTTAATCCTAGAGAACTTAAGGATAATAAAGGCAATATATTTCTAAATTGCCCAACAATTAGTGTGAAAGATCAGGACATTTCCTATGTGAAAAATAATCCACAAATTAAAAAATTAATTGAAAATGAACCTCCTTCGCAGGATGTCGTTCGTGATTCCAGACTGACGAGTCAAACCCAAAACCGATAGAACCAATGGGGTCAAGTCTTGATCTTTGATATTTAAAACAAAACCGCATAATTTGACCCTATTAGCCGTGAGAAAGTTCACAGAGCACTTATGCTTGTATATTTTATGAAAAAATATGGCTTACGTTAGTATTGCTCAAAAAACCAAATGGGGTCAAGTCTTGATCTTTGATATTAAGAAAACCCCATATTTTTGACCCTATCGGTCCGTGAGACGGAACCGTTTTATATTTTGTTCTTAAGCTTAACTAGGATGTCTTTAGATAAGCCGGTAAACCTACTGATTTTATCTAGTGATTCATTGTTTTTCAGCATATTAATAGCTATCATTTCGATACCTTCAACTCTGCCTTCAGCGTACTTATCAATCATAAGTGTTTTTTCACGTCTGACACTATCCCAATAGGATTCATACACTTCTAATTCACCAGGTGTATAAGCTGATTCTTCTGCAAGCTGAATAGCCTGAGCTATTTCAGGTACACCAAGCAGCTCCTTCGAAACAGTTGTGGTTTTTTCATCGATTTCACGCAAAAACCGCAACCACAATAGTCTTAGTTTTTTTTCATCTGGTGAATGAACTGGGAACTTAGATAACTCAATAAAAACTAATTGCAAATGTTCAATGACATCACTCTCCAAATGTCCCTTTTTAACTAACCGATAATGGTGATACCAATCAGGGCTTGTTTTTTCATAAATTTCTGCAACCATTCCCAAACCATAAACGGGTTGGAGAAATCGGTAGTCTGCACCTTTTTCCAGTTGTTTTACGAAAGCTTGACTTGTCCCAAATAACAAACGTTGCCTGAAACTGTCAGTCCAATTCATTTGCATTTCAACAATAAAAATTCGCCCTTCTGCGTCTTTACATTTTACATCAGCAATCGTTCGTTTAAATTCAGGTATAAGTGGAACTTGTTCAGTGGGTAGATAAGATAATTCTACAATAGAGCCATTGGGTGCTAATGGAAGTACTGCATTTAAAAAACTTATTAATAAGGTGGGATGCTCACCAAATATTTTCTTAAATACGATATCCGCTTTTGGATCAAGATATTTTGACATAGTTTTATTTTTTTCCTGCTAATGTGTAATGAAAAAGTATATTTTTCATGGCAACATTTTACCAAAAAATCATATTTTATGCTAATTATGTTAATTGACACCCGATACGCCCCCTCGATTGTCTGCTATTAAAAATGTGAACGAGGAGAAATGGGGTCAAGTCTTGACATTTGATATTGACCCTTATAAACTCCGTACAGAACAGACCCTTATTTAAGAATTGAATATTTCTAGATACGGGCATCTTACATTTACATATTTATGGCTATGTAATATTATAAGGACATATCTTTTAATGAAATTAATTATTGATACTTCGGTCATCATAGCTGTAATAGCAAATGAACCAATAAAAAAGAAATTAATAAAGCTTACAAAAGGGGCTGAATTATTAGCGCCGAAATCTGTGCATTGGGAAATTGGCAACGCCTTTTCTGCTATGCTTAAAAGAAAAAGAATAGAGATATCAAAGGCAATTAAAGCAATTCAGCTTTATGACTCAATACCAATCACATTTGTCGATGTTGATCTTTATTAATAGCTGATAAGCTAAATATATATGCTTATGATGCGTATTTAATTTCATGCTCATTAAAAAATCACTCTCCTCTTATTACGTTGGATAATGGTTTAATTGAAGCAGCTAAAAATTTTGGTGTTAACATCGTGGAGATTGAGTAATGACAACGATATATAGTTATGAAAAAGCTAAAAAAAGTTTTGATCTTGTATTTAAAAAAGCAACTCTTGATGGTAAAGTTGCAATTCGTAAAGACAATAAACTTTATATATTAATGCCAGCATCAAAAAATGCTTCTCCTTTAGATATAGAAGGAGTCGACCTCGGTATTTCGTCAAAAGATATTATCGATTTTATACATGAAAGTAGAAGGGTTAAATAACCCGTGTTGTTAACCATCAGACACTCCACATGAGCAGACCCTTAAGAATTGAATATCCCTACGCCTGGTACCACGTCATGAACCGTGGGTTAGGCCGTCGTCATATTTTTGATAATGACGCACATTATCGAATTTTTATCGATCTTTTATCAGATTTGCATCAACAATTTAAGGTTGAAATCCATGCTTATTGTTTGATGAATAATCATTATCATTTAATTTTACATACGCCAGAAGGAAATTTAAGTCGAGCCATGCGTCATTTAAATGGTTTATACACCCAAAAATACAACCGATCAGTTAGCAGAGATGGACCATTGTTCCGAGGACGCTATAAATCCATATTAATTGAAGCAGATCATTATTTATTGCAGCTTAATCGTTATATTCATCTAAATCCTCTCGCAGCAAAGTTGGTCGAAAAACCCGAACAATTTCAATGGAGCAGTTACAAAGCGTATGTAAAAGCAGTACAAAAACCCGTATGGTTATTCTGTGATGAAGTATTATCACAATTTCGATCAATGAAAGATTATAAAAATTACATTAAAGAAGGAATGAATTCAGAAATAGCGAATTTATTTGATCAACCACAATTACCCAGTGTTTTAGGTAGTAAAGAATTCATTGCAAATATACGCTCTCAAATCAAACAAACGCATTTAATCGATCCTGAAATTACAGGAACTAAAAATATCACTAAAAAATATGCCAATATTGACGCTTTGATTGCAGATATTGCTAAACATTATCAAGTGAAAGTTCATCAGATAAAATGTCGCGGTCATCGTTATCAAGAAAATCGATTAAAAAAAATCGCGATTTATCTAGCAGGAAGACACCTTGGATATACCAATAAAGAGATCGCTAAAACATTTGGTAATATCAGTGATTCTGCTGTATCACGATTTAAAACAATGATAGATGTACTTAAGAAAAAAGATCAAATACTTCGCACAGAAATCGAAAAACTTTTATTAAAATTACAACCAATATCAAACATCAAGGATTGACCCCATCTACTTCATCTCAGAATTTAATATTTCTCTGATAAGTTTAGGCTTTTTTGCAATACAAATTAAATAAGCAAGCACTGTTGTATCAGGAAATCTTTTTTTCTGTTCCCAATTTCTTAATGTCTCTAATTTGATGTGATATTGTATAGAGAATTGTATTTGCGTCATCCCAAGTTTTCTCCGCATCGCAGCAATATTAACTTTTGGACGAACGATTTTACCATTTTCTTTACTAGCAAGTGCTTCTCTAACAGCATCAACAAGTTCCCGCCCAAGTGATTTTTCTTTCATATTATAAATCCTCTAAATATTTTGCGATTAACTGTGGTATTGTTCTTTTTAATTCATTACGTTCATATTGAGTAATATTTTCTTTTTCATTTTTCGCATACAGTGTAATAAGTAATATCAAAACTGCATTGGTATAATGATAAAGTATTCTAACACCTCCACGTTTACCTTTATCGTTTTTTCCCGTTTTCTAGCGTAATTTTCTCACACCGCTCGTGCCTGGAATCAAATCTCCTTTGGTTGGATAAGATTCGAGAAACTCTAATAAATCGTCTAACGCTTCATTCGTCAGAAGTTTTTGTGCTTTTCTTTCAAAAGCCGGTGTCATTTTTATGATTAAATCATCCATCACTTAATTATAGGCCAATGAACGACTTATGGCAAGGGGTCATATATTTTATTAAGTTTAACTAGGATGTCTTTACGGGTCTCCCAACGGGGTCTTGATCTTAAAACGCGCTTGACAAAAACACTTAACAATACCTAAAATAGTACTATATTAAGTACTTTATTTAGGCTAAATTATGAATACATTACCTGCAACAGAAATTAAGCGTAGAGGCGTTGCTGCAATTGATGAAGGTATCAAAAAAGGACCTGTGCATATTATAAAAAACAACCATTTGAAATACGTAGTTCTCAGAGAAGAAGACTATGCAAAATTATTAGAGAAATCATCACAAAATGCTTCTGCTGTGAGCCTGTCAGAAATGTTAAAAGATCGACCCTGGGAAGGTAAAGCTAAAAAAACAGCTATAAAAAAACAAATAAAAAAAGAACGTGAGAGTTGGGGAAAATGATCATATTTTTAGACGCCTGCGCAATTATTTATTGGGTTGAATTAGTCAATCCTTACTATCAACAATTTTCTAAAAAAATTGGTAAAATCAAAAAAAACTATAGCCATGTGACATTTGCTGCCTCCGAATTAAGCTTGCTAGAATGTCGCATTAAGCCTCTTCGTGAAAATAATGATATTGCGCTATCGCATTATCAAGTTTTTTTTAATGCATCTGATTTAACACTCATCCCCTTAAATCGTTCTGTTATAGAATTGGCATCTCATTTACGTGTTCAATTTAATTTAGCAACCTCGGATGCTCTACAAGCCGCTTCTGCCTTATCACTTTCTGAAGAAATCATTTTCGTATCTGGTGATACCTGTTTTAAAAAAATCCCTGGCTTAAAGGTCGAAATAATATAATTTGATGTAGTGCTATATCACGACTATTTTCCATAATCGGCAACTCTGTCGCCGAAATTAGACCTAATCGGCGACAGTGTTGCTGTCAATAGTAATCATGACTATGTTCATTTCGAGTGCATATCAAAATACCAATTAATCAATAAGTTATAAGTGATTGGATAATAACATTTTTTATTAACATGATCAAAATATGTTATAATAATCATTAATTGATCAATATATTTTTCTGGAATGACACGGCATATCAAACGAGGAAATTATGACCGCTGAGAGAAAAAAACCAAATCAGCCCTCTGCAAGAGAGCCTATCTTACGTATTATTGCCATTCAAAATGAAGAGCAACTAGAAAGCAAACGCTTGAAAAATAATAATAATGCTAACACGACGCCCTTTGCAGAACTTTCTCCTAAAGAACAAATCGATCAACTCACGTTATGTATTGAACAAATTTGTATTCAAGCGAATGATCAATTCCCCAATGATAAATGTATGATTACTTGGAATGAAGCGCTATTACATAACAAAGGGGCTAAACCAAATATTTTCGAAAAAGGATTGGCGATCGATGAAATAGATGAAAAATATTTTATAGAAAAAATGCATCACTTGACCCGTTTATATCCTCAAGTGTCCATCATCGGACAAGTTTCATCAAGGCAAGTTTGTGATATGAGAATGCTTGATGAGGTCGAATCCCACTACAATTCACCGCAATTGCTGGAAGTCGCGGGATCAGAAACAAAAGATAATCCGCAGATTGAACAACACAAAAAAGTTATTCAAAAGATAAGAAATTCTGAAGCAAAGAATTTTTTAAGAGTGACGAATAGAATGTATTTTTTTGAAAAGGATAATGATCCACAAATCCACACGAAAATCACACCTAATAATGAAATCAATCCTCACCCACAAAATGGCATGTTTGAAGTGTATGACCCAGAACCCAAACATGCGAATAATATGTTTGTGACGGAGTCAGGTACCAAAATTTTTGTGCAAACCTGTAGAGAACACGCAAGTGAAATAAAAAAATCATCCGCTCACTCCCCTGATGTACATCTCATATTATCCGATGGGATTGGCATTAATTTAGATTCACTTCATGCGCCAAATGTTATTCATGTAGATAGTCGAATCGCGCCTAATCATATTCAACAAACGTCTCTGCTGCCACAAGATATTTTATTAGACGCGGTACCACTTAAAGGTAAACTAAATTTCGACAATCCTATAAAACCGATGATTGATCCATTTGAAATCAGAGTGATCAATGCCATTCAAACTTTATTGGATGAAAAAAAGGATCAAGATTTAGAAACCTTACTCAACGATTTTAAAACAAATAATCGTAAAACAATATCCACCGTTGCAGTATGTGAATTTTTGAAAGATAGAATATTAAAACTTGATCCTCCTAAACGAGAGTTATTTGATCGAATCATGGATGATATCGATAGTGAAATGGCAGAGGCAAATCAATATTTGGATTTGATGAATTTAGAACAAAAATCGGAATTAAAAGAATCACAAACAGAAGAAGATATTGAGAAGAGAAAACTTAAAGTAGATTCCGTATTGCGACCGCATTTAAGATTGGTGCCACAACGAGAACAAATGTCTAATGAAGCAATGATGTTAAGCTTTAAAGATAAATTAGGTAATTATGAACTCGAAGATAAAAAATTGGATGATATTATAGAAGATGTTTCAGATGAACTTTATAAAGATTGTGAAGAAAAATCTGGGACAGATGCGAGAAAGTTATTTCTCGAGAAATTAGCAGAAGTATTAAAAGATCACCCAGATAAAGAACCTTCAACCGACCCTATTAAACTGAAAAAATTACTAGGAAAGGAAGGACTTAAATTATATAAACGCGCCATTCAAGAAGAATACCAAAGTCGGGAATTTAGGAAGGCAGTATTTATTGCATCCACCAAGCATTTTAAAGGACCGAGTTGGAAGGACAAAATGATATTGTGGATTGGCGGGCCTTCGGCTTCCGGAAAAAGTTTTGCGCGCGACGGACTCGTGCAAATGGCCTCCCATCAAATGGAAAAAAATGCGGATGATAAAGGAAATTATGTCGTATCAGTCGATGGCGGCGTTGAGCGCGAAGTTTCGGAAGTACGTCAATTACTTTTACAAGTGGCATTAAGTAAAGGTTACCAGGGAATAAAAGATTTAGATAAACAAACGAAATTTAAAAATAAAAATAACAAAAGCAAAAAAATAAAATCTTATATCGAAAAAGCGGCAAAAAAACGCAGAGATTTACATATGGCGATTCCTGCTACGTTCACCAATTTAACGATTGGTCGAATCAGAGCATATTCCGCGATGGACAATGTGCAACAAATATTTAGTCGAATTGTGGGTGGAAAAACACAGGCTGAGCATGCGCGATTTAGAAAAACTGTCGAACGTTTAGGAAATGAACGCGCATGGTATAGAGGCGTATTTGGCAAAATCCTCTTTAATAATCGAAGAATCGGTTGTGAATCGAAAAAATATTCTAAAAAGAACTTTGCCGATGGCGTCAGATGTTCTGGCTTTGCAAGACATATTTACCGATTATGTCAAAGTATCTATGGAAAGAAAATTTTGGATTACACCACCACCAATGATTTAGTCTTTTTAAGAAATGTAGATAATCTCGGGGTTTGGGAATCTTCTGAACCCACTTACAACGGTAATGATCCCGTGGTTCGCATCAGTGAACGAGGGATGAAGACATGGAACCAAGTAAAAAATAAGTATCCTAATTTAGAAACCTGGTGGAAAACGCATCAAAACGATCCTATTTATTCATCCGCTATTGTTGATCAAGATTTAGGAAGCGCAACAACGGAAGAAGAACTTGAAAACCATCCCTTTTATATGAAGCATAAAGATGCAGATCATGAAGAAATTCGCAAATTTGCGCTTTTACTGTTGTCACATTTGCTAGTCACTTATGGAGATCATCCACCAGAACTACTTGAAAAATTAAATGCTGCTGTCCAAAGAAATTTATCACATCCATCTGAAACCACAAATTTATTACTTTTATGTGATGAACTTTATAACCACCTCATTCTGGATAAAGAAATTAGTCCTGCGAGAATGAATGTTTTGAAACAAGAATGCGCCTTAGCAGAAACGATTGCAATGGAAAATGTTCTCGAGGCTAAAATTAAAGAACTTAAATCCTCTGACTCCGCAACCAGGCGCATTCAATTTCAATTAGATGAAAAAGAGATAAAAGCGGAACTTCACGGAAAATTAGCTGAATTACAGGATAGATTTGGTCTTACTGTTTTTCGTCAAGAAAATTTTTCTAAACTCGATCCAGAAATAAGAAATCAAGCATCTGAACATCATGTATCAACAATATTTAAAGTATCGAAAGGAAAAGCAAAAGGTGCTGTTTTTGCTGATAAACTTAGCAAAGAAAACTATCTTGTCTATGGGGTCAAAAATGCTGAAATCAAAGGAATATATGAACAAGCTTACATTATGTTAAAATTATTTACTGCAAACCAAGGTTATAAAACACCTGTCTATATTTTAGAATCACGCAATTTAGAACTGAAGCGCGCGCTTACCGTGATTGGAAAAGCCAATGATTTGACGTTACGAGATGCGAATGGAAAGGAATTGATTTTCGATGCGAAAGCGAGCGAAGAAGTAAAAGATTTTCAAGCTGCGCATCCAGAGTATCTTGATTTGAATGTCCAACGTGCGAGAGAAATGGACCGAAGTGTTAAAGGTTGGTATGAAAGAGTCGATGAAGTGTTACAATTAGATAAATTAAATACTTTAGAAAAATTAGAAAATGCAGAGGCACACTTAAAAGAGAATATTGAAACAGGCAAAGCGTTGGCGAGCAATATCCATCTATCGCAACATGATAGATTACTGGTAAGTACTAAAGTGAGAGACATTGAAGAAAAACTTGAAAAAGTGAGAACAAAGATGACTGAATTAGCAGAGGAACCGTTGCCTAGCTTAGCAGCACATTCATCGGAAAAAAATTGGTATAATCGATTTAAATAAAGAGGGAAAGAATATGGCACTCAATAATCTTAACCCCCGATCTCAATGGAGTTCATCATTGAGCTATCTTATCGTGATGATTGGGGTTGTGGTCGGTCTTGCGAATGTCATTCAATTCCCTTACTTAGTTTCACAATATGGTGGTTTATTCGTTCTTTTTTATATTATTTTTGAATTAATCATTAGTCTTCCTTTACTTTTTGTTGAATTATCCATTGGACGGCGAGGAAAACAAAATCCCGTCGGTGCGATCGATATTTTGTGTTTGGAATCAGGCGCTAGTCGGCGCTGGCGGTATCTTGGTTGGTTATGTTTTATTGTGAGCTTTTTTACGTTATCTTACTATACCGTACAAGCAGCTTTTCCGCTGAGTTATTTTTTGGGTTCGTTGAATATTATTTCCCTATACGGGCCTGATACACCTGTGACTGTCGCTCTGCATGGCATGTCGAATTTTCTACCCATTGAAATTTGCTTTTTATTCTTTTTATTTGCCACCATGTTGGTCATTGCTCGAGGCATTAATCGAGGACTCGAAAAAATTTCCTGGATCTGTGTGCCAATGTTTCTATTCATTTTAGTCATTTTAGCAGTTTATATGGCTTTTACAGGAAATTTTGCGAACTCTTTAAAAATGTTATTTACTTCACATCCTGGGCATTCCATCTTTATGGTGATGATTGCCGCAATGGGTTATGCATTTTTTACCTTAAATGTTGGGATGGGTTGTATGATTGTGTATGGATCCTACTTACCTTATGCAGCTTCTTTTCGTCAATCAACCATTATTATCGCAATCGTTGATGCGGTAAGTTCATTATTGGCTTATTTTATTATTTTTCCTTTAATGTTGAATTCTCCTTCTTTTGTGGATCATTTAACAAACCATAATGTGATTTATTTATTTTCCGGGGTTAAAAATGGATTTATTATCGCGGCATTATTTTTCTTTGCGGCAGTCATTGCGGGTTGGACGAGTACGATTGCAATGGCAGAAACTGCTGCCATCACTATGATTGAACGTTTTGGAATAACACGTTTACGCGCAACAATTATCTTATTTATTGGATCAGCGCTGCTCGGTACTTTTGCTGCTTTAACACATACCAGCTGGATGAATGTCATGATAACAGATTCTTTACCATTGATCGGTATTCTTAGAGATTTCACAGGGACGATTTTGGTACCGATTTCAGCTTTAGGTATTGCAATTTTTGCCGGGTGGGTTGTTAAGAAAAATATTTTCAAATCCGAATTGAGATTCTCCCCTTTTATTTGGCAGTGTTGGTATTTTCTCGTTAAATATGTTGCGCCGTTATTAATTCTTTTTCTTCTTTTATCGATTATTTTTATTTAATATTCCAGTTTTCAATATTGAGCTTATTCATTCTATTGAAATGTCTCGTGTTATTCGTTATAAGCGTCATTTTATGTTTTATGGTAATACTTGCAATCATTAAATCTAAATCTGCAATGATATTCCCCTCTTGCTTCAGCTTTGCTTTATTCTCAGCAAATATAACGGATGATTCTTCACAAAAAGGAAGTATTTTGATGGTAGTGAAAAATTTTTGAATTTTTTCTATATTTTCCTTTTTTTTAATTGAATTAAATGCCCCAAATAACAATTCCGCATGATTAATGATAGTAGTGAATAAATGCGTCATCGGCATTTTACTCATATGAAGAATGACTTTTTCATTGCCTTTTAAGAAATAAATTAATGTATCGGTACCTAATATATATTTCATAAATCGATATCAATATCTTTATTCACTTTACTAGATTGAATATTTTTTAATAATAAATCAGCTTCTTCATCATTTAAAATACCTGCAAAATCGAAAATTTCACCTCGTGGAAATAAGACTTTTTTGGCGTATAATTGCAAAGCTTCTTCAATGATAGCGGTTTTTGATGTATGCATTTTATCTTCCAGCATGGATAATGCTGTAATAGCCTGATGACTTAACCTAAAATTCACCACTTGTTTCATTTTGACCTCCAGATGTATATACAAATTATAGCATATTTAAAATTATCGTAAATACATCTTGACGCTTTACATTGATGACTAAAAAGTATATTGTTGTATAATATTCAACAACATTAATAAAACAGTACTTTTTTTGATCAAAATTTAATCAATTTTGCTGTAAAACGGGGTAAACGAAGGATGAGCGCGTCACATACACTGATAGAAACCAAATCATCTACCCCTGAATACGTTACGCTACCTATTACTTATGAATTTATCGCGCATCTCCTTTCAGCATGGGATGAAAAACAATATGGTGGTTACGTTACAGATCGAATATTGACATTAGAAAAACAAACAAAGCTAAAAACACAAATGAAGGATATGAAACTTTTCACGGATGAAAAAGAAGAATTTTCAGGCGACGAAACATTCAAAAAAAATAAAATAACATTATTAAAAGACTTCCGTAGAGGAGTAACTTACGAATTTGATGGAATTTCAAAACGTGCTGAAGATCTATATATCGATTTAATGAAAAAAAACCCTCTCCCAGCCGGCTTCTCAGAAGATGAAATATTTTTGCTTTTTATAATAAATCATTATCTCGGAGATGAGGCCACTCAAGATGGCTTGAGTAAGGCCGTGATGAATATAAATATTTTTTTTGGATCCTATTATGCTTTAGGAGTTGAGCCGTTAGTGAGTACCATACGTATTTCACATTCAAAAGAGGGAAATTTAACAATACAGTGGGAATTTACGTGCCCTCTTAAAGTACTCACAGGTAACTCGTTGGGTGAAGATATCTACTATAATATGGAAGTTAAACACGAATCTCATATTATTAAAAACACGAATAATGGCAGTTATACATTTATCCCAAATGAAAAAAATTCTTTTGTAAAAATAAGCATAGAAGCTTGGCATAAAATCATCGAAAAATCATATGCATGGTTAACTGAACTCATTAAAACAAAAAACTCAGATTTACTGAAGGATCAATTTAAACTTGGCGCTATATATATGCTACTTCCTGTTTTACAAGATCGTTCCTTTAGGAAAAAATTTATTGAAGATTTTTATTTAAAACAACCTAAAGAAACGCAAACACAAATTGATGAAATGATAGATAAATGTTTACCCGAAAGTTTAGTCAATTCATTTAAAAAGAGCCTTCCCATCAGCAAAGGAACTGCGCTAGCAGGCGTCTTATCTTTCAGTGGTTTTACAGGCGGATTAATGTATGCCGGTTTTATCGGCGCAATTCCTGGTGCAGCTGGGGGTCCCGTCGGCTTAGCGTTAGGTGCACTGACAGGGATAGTGACATGGAGCGTTTGTTTCTTTTTAACTGCCGCAGTTTATCATTTAGGTTCTTTCGTGTGGCGTGGAATAAAATCTCTTTTCAAATCAGATAAAACGCCGAAGAAGGATGAGGATGAGCCAGAAGAAAAATTCAGTCAATCACGCTATTTTCGAACGTCTAGCCATACTTCTTCTTTTATAAAAACCGTGTCATCACCTAAAACGACGAATTCCCAAAAAACTACGCCTCCTACCGCTGATCATATGCCTATCTCTCCTACTAGTGACCCTGATAAAATTTTATCTCCAAGTAGAAGATCACGAAACGGCTTTTAAATATGGGAATAAATATTCATACGGAATCTTTTTAAAAAATATACAAGATAATCAATAAGTTATAAAAAAAATTTTATTAAATATGTGCTATACTTAATGAAAGTATTAGAACGAGGAGACGCTATGCTATGTTGCATCAATTTTTACAAGATCGACTCGATAGCCAAAATAATCAAGTGCTTATCATTGGAGAAGATCACGTAACCGGAGGCGCCCATCAAGCGCTGGCAACTGAAATCAAAAAAATTAACAAAAATGGTAAAAAAATAATTTTTCTCACGGAATTTTTACCCCGTCTACAAGGAAAAGAAGGGAAAGAAATTCCTTACGAAATGACTGATTTAAAAAAAACAATGGAACATGAAATGGTTATCACACAACAATTATTTAGCTTTCTTCTCTCTCAAGGTGTTGAAATATATGGGATAGAATCTAAAATAACTGCACCGACAACACATTTTGTTTCCCAAGATAAAGAATCTTTATATCAAGAAGTTCAAAAAGAACATCCCTATCTCTTGGAAAATAAAGATCAAAAAGCAAAGATTGATCGTCTTTTTGAAGATGAAAGCCTGCCATTCAAAGACTTTTCTAATCTATTTAATTCAATTTATAGTTTGAGCGACGAAAGAATAACTATACCTAATAAAGAATTTAGCGAACAAGTCATTAAAATAATTCAGGAAGAAAAAAATGCATTATGTATCTTGGGTGTCGGTTCCGCACACGTACCAGCCGCAACAAAATTAAAAGATGAAAAAATCCTGGATGAAGGGATACATAAAAAACTAACAGACGCTTTTGCCGATAAAAAAATAGATGTCTCTTCTTGTTTTGTTTCTATTTTTATTAAACCCTCCACACAAGACAATAGAATCTATAAACCTCGAGAAGATGGAATGTGTTCTTATGGTGAAATTAAGCCTTGTTTCAAGATACTGCGGAGTTCCTGTGACTTTGTGATGGATGAAATCTATCTATCAAAGATCGAATCACGATTAAGCGAATTAAAAAAAACATCTAAATGGAATCTCTACAAATCATGGTCTGAAAGTGTGGAATTGCAAGTATTGACTGATATTAAGAAGTTATATCAAGAAAAGAAAAAATCTGATCCCTCACAAGATACCTGGTCTTTAAGAGAAATTGTTGCTACAGTACAAAAAAACTATGCCAATCAATATCAAGATAAAATCCCTTTGAAGACGAAAGAATTATTGGGAGATATTAACCCACTTGTACTAGCTTTTACACGCAACAAAAAACTCACAAAAAATGAAAGCTAATCACCCTAATGTAATCGCCCTCGCATAGACTCCGACGTCACCGGCGAACTCAAAACAAATTTAGGGATGTTGATAATAAACCGCTCCTCTGTGAGCGTTTGCATTTCATAATGCCCTTCCATCGTCCCTTGCGGCGTCATGAGTTGACAAAAACTCGTGTAGGCAAATTTTTTCCCAGGAGAAATCAATGGTTGTAAACCCACCACCCCCGGACCGCGCACTTCTTCGATATGGCTTGTCATATCCGTAATCCGCCAAAAACGGTTGAGCAATTGAACAAAGTCCATCCCTTCATTGAGAACTGTGATTTCGTAAGACCATAGATACCGATGATTATCGATAGCGGACTGTTCGGGCAAAAAAGTCGAATGTGTATTAATTGTAATTTTAATATTTTTCATATTTAAATGATGATAAATAAAATGATGATGGTCACCACAGTATATGAAATAAATCCTAAAATTGCACCTTCACGAGTGAATTCTTTTTCGGATAGTTGATGCTTCATGTATTTTTTCTCTCTCCTATTTCTTTAATTTCCCCTCACCCAAACCCTCTCCCACCCTCTTACTCATCGAAGATCGCGAATTTATCAGTGGGAGAGGGTTGGGTGAGGGCCCTCAACGTACCCAACAACTTCTGATGAATTCCTTCAAACCCTGAATTACTCATCACGACAACATGGTCACCCGGATACAAACCTTGTCCCAAATATCCTACAATCTCTTCCACGTTATCAAACAATGCTGTGGACTGAGAAAAAGTTTGAAACACGGATTCTAAATCCCATGAGGGTCTTTTACATACGACCACATCCGCAGATACTAAAGCCTCTTTAAGCGCATGTTTATGCACCCCTGTTCGCATGGTATAAGATCCAAATTCTAAAACAACCACAATGCGCGAACTCCCTATTTTTGCACGTAGTCCCGATAAGGTTTTTTCAATGGCTGTCGGATGATGCGCAAAATCATCATATACCGTCACCCCTCCGATAACACCTTTTACTTCTAATCGACGTTTAACATTTTTAAATAAAGGTAAAGCTTCTAACGCAGTCTGTGGCAGTACGTCTGCATACGTCGATGCTGCGATTGCGGCTAATGCATTTTCAACATTGTGCATCCCTAATAAATCCCAGCGCACATTCCCCAAACACTTCTCTTGATGGAAAACCGAAAAGTGGCTGCCATCCGCTTCCAATAACGCCGCTCGCCATTCACCCCCATCGCCAAATGTCACAACATTGGACCATACCCCTTTCTCAAGCACTTCTTTCAAATGGCGATCATGCGCATTTTGAATGATCACCCCATTCCGAGGCACTGTCCGCACTAAATAATGAAATTGCTGTTTAATAGCATCCAAATGCGGAAAAATATCTGCATGATCAAATTCAAGATTATTTAAAATCAATGTTTTCGGATGGTAATGGATGAATTTCGATCTTTTGTCAAAAAACGCACTGTCATATTCATCCGCTTCAATCACAAAATAAGGATCAGCCCCGATGCGTGCGGATACACCAAAATTTTCAGGGACGCCACCAATCAAAAACCCTGGATTTTTACCGGCATAGGCTAAAATCCATGTTAAAAGACTGGTTGTCGTGGTTTTCCCATGCGTGCCCGCAACGGCCAATACATGGCGTTTTTGTAAAATATGTTGGAAAAGGAAAGAAGGACCGGATATATACGGCAAACGTTGATCAAGTACATACTCCATGGCAGGATTTCCTCGAGAAATCACATTGCCCACAATGACATAATCGACATTGAGATCTATATCTTCCACTCGATATTCATTAAAAAATGGGATCCCGTAACTTTCGAGCATGGTACTCATAGGCGGATAAACATTGACATCAGCGCCTACGACTTCAAATCCCGCTTCCTTGGCAAGCACCGCAATACCTGCCATAAAAGTGCCCGCTATACCTAAAATATGAACACGCACTGTACATGCCTCCTGATTTCTTGTCGTTCTTGTGATATTATTACAAACAATTACAAACAGTCAAAAGTAGGAAGATCTGCAAGGATGCAAATGGACTACTCTCAAGCTTTATTTGAAGCCATCAACGATAGTGCTGTCTTGCTTGATAAAACAGGACGAATTATAGACTGGAATCAAGGTGCAATCGCCCTTTTTGGTTATCATAAAAAAGAAATCTTGGGAAAATCCTTAAATATAATTTATCAACAGCATCACCCTTTCCCCAAAATTATCCAAGAAATGTTACCAAATGAAAAAAAATGGAGCGAAGAAACGCGATATGTTCGTAAAAATGGAATAAAAGGTTTATGCAAAACTTCCATCAGTTTGATTCATGCCACATCGACAAATAAAGCAAGCGCTCTTGTCACGCATCAAATCATTTCGGAGTATAAAGCCATTGAAGAAGAATTGAATGCAAAGATTTCGCAATATTCCGAAAAATTACACGAACAATTAGAATTATATTACACAACAAACGCAACCCTCATTAAGTATATCTATGCTTGCGAGCAATCCGAAAAAAAATTAAGAGAAAGTGAATTACGCTTTCATCTCTTAGCTGAAAATGCAACGGACGTCATCTCACGACATGCACCGGATGGTACGTATCTTTATATTTCGCCTTCGTGCAAAAATCAATTAGGCTATCTGCCGGAAGAATTACTCAATTTAAACTGGTATAAGTTTATTCATTATGAAGATATTGGTAAATTAAAAAAAGTCTTCCATCGTCGCAAAGCAAATATCAATCATCAAACCCTCACGTATCGTATTCGACGAAAGGAAGGCGATTATCGTTGGTTCGAAAGCAATATACGTCACATTTATGATGAACAACCAAAGTACGTTCAAGAAATTCAAATTGCCTCCCGCGATGTCACGGATCGTGTGCTGGATAAAAAAGCGCGTCTACGCGGTCAGCAATTGGCACACGTTTCGCGCTTAAGCAGTATGGAAGAAATGGCATCGGGAATGGCGCATGAAATCAGTCAACCGCTTGCTGCGGTGGTAAATTACACACAAGGCTGTGTCAGACATTTACAAAGTCATCAGTTTGATACCAATCAAGTCATCGAAATCATGAAAAAAGCGGTTATTCAAGCAGAGCGCGCGGGAGAAGTGATTCATCGCTTAAAAAACTTTTTTTGCAAAGGAAAATTATTTAAAACACCTTGCAAAATCAACAGCATCATTCGTGAAACGGTGAGTTTCAGCCGCACCGATTTAAATGCCACAAAAACAAAAGTCGATTTCGAATTTGCGAAAGATTTAATCTTGATTTCTGCGGATAAAATTCAAATTCAACAAGTTCTACTTAATCTTATTCAAAATGCTATTGATGCCATGCAGGAAGTGCCACAAACCAAACGACGCATCCATATTCAAACAAAATCCAATGATAGTAATACCATAGAAGTGACCGTACGCGATTCCGGACCGGGCTTTCCTAAAGATATGACGGAAAAAGTCTTTGAACCGTTTTTTACAACCAAGGCCCACGGCCGAGGGATGGGACTTGCGATTTGCCGTTCGATTATCGAAGCTCATGGAGGACAGTTTGTGATCAACCCCAACTCGAACCAGTATAGCTGGATACGATTTATCTTACCCATAAACTAAGGAGCGGACCATGTCAAATGAACCGATTGTTTATATTGTGGATGATGATCAAGCGATGGTGGAGTCGCTTTCTTGGATTATTGAATCGGTAGGTTTGAAAGCGAAAGCATACATCCGTGCACAAGATTTTCTCGATCATTATTCCAATGATCAACATGGTTGCTTATTACTCGACGTCCGTATGCCCGGCATGAGTGGCCCAGAACTTCAGGCAAAATTAAATTCCATTGGTGCCACATTACCCATTATTTTTATCAGTGGTCATGGAGACGTGCCTTTAGCCGTTCGGGTGATGAAGGCGGGCGCGATTGATTTTTTGACAAAGCCTTTTAATGATCAAGTTTTAATTGAAAGTATTAATAAAGCACTCCGCATCGATAAAGCCAATCGGGAAAAACAACAAGAAAGCGCGCAAGCGGAAGCAAAATTTGCATTATTGTCGCCACGAGAAATTCAAGTTTTACAAGGTATTGTCGCTGGCAAACAAAATAAAGTGATTTCAAGCGAGTTGAACATTTCTCTCAAAACGGTCGAAGCACATCGCGCGAGTGTCATGAAAAAAATGGGGGTTAAGTCTGTCCCTGAATTAGTGAAAATGGTGCTGACCAACGGGGTGCAAGAAACAGTGGTGCAGGAATAAACTCAGCATTCCCCGGCTAATGTCATTGCGAGGAGCGAAGCGACGCGGCAATCTCAAAAGCTTTAGAGATTGTCGCTTCGCTCCTCGCAATGACATTGGCGCAAAAATTGATCTATTTTAAAAAATAGCAACAAAATTCGTGTTTTCTCATCCAAATCTTAGGTAAAAACCCTAAATTTTATGAGGGTCTCATACCACTCCCCCAGAGGGTTTTTGCTAATTTTCACCAGCTAAAATTTTTGAGATGATGGTCATCCCCGTTGGAAAGTTTCAGGAAAAAGCGACCAACAATCCGTAAAAATACGTAGGCCAGTAAGGGAGAACAGTCATGATTGAAAAAAATGTCTTAGTTGTCACGAACGCCGCGACCGATGAAGAAGTATTCGAAATTAAACAAGCTATTAATGTTGCCGAGCAACAGCAGATTAAACTTAAGATCAGTCTTGTACATGTTGTGCCCACATTACCCACTTGTTACTTTAGTATTCCTTCGATGGTTCTTTTAGCAGAACGATATTATGAAGAAGCAAAAGAATCATTAACCCATATTGGCGAAGCGCTAAATATTACACATAAAGACCAATGGCTAATCACAGGAAAGCTTCGCAGTGAAGTACTACGTCTTGCTGGTAAATTGAATGTACATTTTATTTTAGCAAGCGCTGCTTGTCTTCCGGATCTGCATAAATCTTTTTTGTTTAACCGGGAAAAGAATACCCCGATTAAAAGTATTCAGCATTTGGAAGTGGCGTTGAGTTAAATCAAAACAACTCTGTCATGCCAGCATGCTTTAAGCTGGCATGACAGGAATGCTAGTACCCTATATGTCTATATGTCGAAGTTTACATCCTG
>JABDEF010000011.1 GCA_013287235.1 Gammaproteobacteria bacterium | reverse complement strand
AGTACTCCGTCAAATAAGTTTTTCCGGATGCAAAGAAATCACTTCGTCAATCCAGAAAGCTTTTCTGGATTGCCACGCCACGCAAAGTGCGCGTGGCTCGCAATGACGAGTTCGAGTTCATCCGGAAAAACTTATTTGCTAGGGGTACTAGGGCCTGTCGTCAATTCGCTAGAATGAGCCAGGAATCGTTGATTCTAGAGGACCGCATGCTCCGCAACGTTCTCGGTATGTGAGCGTGCTCCCCGCAAAAAAATCGACGATTTATGGCCATCCTAGTAGAATTGACGACAGGCCCTAACTACATTGTATGAATTTTTGTCCATACAGAGAAAAAAACCTTTTTATATGTCATGATTCATGTCAAAATGTCGGCCGCATTTAAATTGACGCACATTACCTATATGAAATACTTCCTCGACACAAAAGTACTCCGCCATAACAAAAATTTCCGCTTATTATTTACCGGCCAATCCATTTCTTTTTTTGGCACCATGATGACAAGTGTTGCATTTCCTTATCAAATTTACCAATTGACCAAGTCCACTTTAATGGTCGGTTTGGTGAGCCTTGTGCAACTCATCCCATTGATTTTTACCGCACTTTTAGGCGGTGTTTTTGCTGACCGTTATCATAGACGTAACTTACTCATCATTTCAGAATCGTTCCTCGCCATTTGTTGCTTATTACTGGTTTACAACGCAATCATTCCGGAACCCAAAGTCTCGGTGCTTTTTGTTGTGGCAGCATTAATGTCCGCCGTCACGGGGCTACATAGACCCGCTTTAGATAGCATCAGACAACAAATCGTCGCGAAAGAAGATTTTCTTGCAGTCGGCGCTTTAATCATGACAGTCACAAGCATTGCAATGATTGCAGGGCCCGCAGTGGGAGGACTTATCATTGCGCATTTTGGTCTTCTCGAAACGTATGCATTAGATTTTCTGACTTTCCTCATTTCATTGATCTCCATTTTGATGATGCAAAACATACCCAAACCCAAAGGGATACGTGATCAATCGACAGTTGCTGCATTAAAAGGGGGATTACATTACGCCGTCTCCCGACAAGAATTACTGGGATCTTATGTCGTTGATTTTTCAGCCATGATTTTTGGTATGCCAAATGCTTTATTCCCCGCCATTGCGGCCTCGCATGGCGGCGCAAAAACCTTAGGATTACTCTATGCAGCACCCGCGGTCGGCGCACTTTTCGCATCCATTGTGAGTGGATGGACAACGCACATCAAACGTCATGGCGTTGCCATTGCTGTTTCAGCAGGTTTTTGGGGTGTTGCGATTATATTCTTTGGTCTTGCAGAAAATATTTGGATTGCTTTATTCTTTTTGGCACTTGCCGGCGGTTTTGATGCGATAAGCGGGGTCTTTCGCTCTACACTTTGGAACCAAACCATCCCTGAAGAATATCGCGGACGTTTGGCTGGCATTGAGATGATCAGCTATTTAAGTGGCCCTAAATTAGGTGATACCGAAGCAGGCTTAGTCGCTGCTGCGTTCGGTGTAACTTTCTCTATTGTTTCTGGTGGAGTGTTATGTATTGTCAGCGTTGCGGCGTGTTGTTACTTTTTACCTAAATTTATCAAATATCGCTCCTCCTATTAATGGATCCTGAATAAAAAAGCATTTTTCGGGATAACCTTCGCATTGCGTAAGGTAGAATTTAAAATTTTAAACTTACGCAATACTCAGGTTAGCTAAATTATCTAGTGCATCTCCCGTCACTCGAAACACCGTCCACTCATCCATCGGTATCGCACCAATGCGTTTATAAAATTCAATGGCAGGGGTATTCCAATCTAATACCCACCATTCTAAACGACCGCAATCTCGCTCTTTTGCAAGTTTCGCAAGATAAGCCAATACTTGTTGACCAAATCCTTTCCCGCGCATTTCTTTTTTCACAAATAAATCTTCTAAATAAATTCCAGGCTTGCCTAAAAAAGTTGAAAAATTATGAAAGAATAATGCAAATGCAACAGGTGTATTTTCATAATAACCCAAGATCACTTCTGCATGCGATTTAGGCCCAAATAAGGTTTTTTGTAAAATGTCTTCTGTCGCAACAACTTCATGACTTAATTTTTCATATTCCGCCAATTCTTTAATAAAGCTTAGAATAAGTGGTACATCTTGAATGGTGGCTGATCGAATCATCAACTCATTTTTCATATATTTACCTCATTAAAAATCTCTTATATAGTAACATAAAATAATAATAATAATGAATAAAGGAAGAAACGCATGCAACCTGGAAAACATCAAAAAATATCACTTTTTCAAAGAAATTTTTTGAATCAATTATCTAATTCTCGAAAACTTTCAACTTAAAAAATCTTCTTTTAGCATTCTTGGCATGTTTTCATTTCAAGATGATGTTACTTTGCTTTGTTCGATTGCGCAAAAAGAGCTAAAGGAATTGAATCTGACAGTGACTTCATAAATAGGGGATATTTTTCTAAAACATCCCATTCGAATTCATTGATTTTTCAGGAACATCTTGAACCGCATCCCAATGTTCTACGATTTTCCCATTTTCTAATTTGAATAAATCAAAAATCGCCTGACCGCGCGTTCCTGGCACTTTAATTGAATGCACATGTAAAATCACATAATCGCCTTCTGCAAAAACCCGTTTGATTTCACTATGCGCATCCGGATACGTATCACGTAAAAATTGAATAAACCCTTTTAAACCTTCCGGTCCATCTGCGGCATTTGGATTATGCTGTGTATATCTTGATCCTAAATATGCACTCGCTGCATCAAAATCTTTTTGATTCACCACTTTATCATAAAATTCGAGTACATTTTGCTTATTCGAATCTTCCTGTTTAATGGTTAGCGCAAACGTATTGTTTATTAAAGATAAACCCACTACCAACATGGCAAGCGTTTTTTTCATATGTTTTCCACTTTTCAATAAAAATAATAGATAGAGTGTATATATTTTCTTGCATTTGTCTAATAGATAATTTATATGGTTATTATGCATAAAATTAATATCAGAGAATAACGTATTAAAATTCGCTTCTTTTCAAACTCTGTACACATGACAAATTTAAGATTTTGATTATTGATTAGCGTATTAAACAGATTGGAAAGTTGTATATCTTCTGAAATATGAGTAGGATCATTGCTTTTTTCACACGGCGGAAATGGAATCGATATGGAGCTAAATCAGGATCCATAATCGCGTCAGATAATTCCACAGGAAATTGAACGAATAATCCTTCTAAATATTTTTTTAAAATTTCTTCGTTTGTCTGAGTAAACATGATTATTTCTCTCTTTTTTATAACCATAGTATAATCATCGCTATGTTTAAATACTATTCGTGCTTTTTTGCGAGTCGTGATTACAAAAAATGATTCGCGAGAAGTGTCAATCGTAGTATAATCCGCCCATGTTTTTTATCCGCCCGCACTTATGAAAAAAAAATCACTCAGAAACTTAAAGGATCTTGCTGAAAATGGCTTCATTCTACCCAGCGAAATCGAACATCTAGAACCTGTGATCGATCAATTTTCGCTGGCCCTCACAAGCCAAATGCAGCAATTGATTGATAAAACTGATAAAAATGATCCCATTCGGAAACAATTTATACCAAGCACTGAGGAATTAACTATCAAAGATGAGGAAAGGCATGATCCCATTGGGGATGACATACATACCAAAGTCAAAGGCCTTGTTCATCGATATCCCGACCGCTGTCTTTTAATGCCCATCCAAATGTGTCCGGTGTATTGTCGTTTTTGTTTTCGCCGTGAAAAAGTAAGTCTCACGCATGAAACCTTATCTAAAGAAGAGCTCAAAATAGCATACGAATATATCGACAATCATCCGGAAATTTGGGAAGTCATTTTAACGGGCGGCGATCCCATGATGTTAAAACCCGCCATTTTAAAAAAAATTATAGACCGTATCAACATCATCCCGCATGTTGAAATCATACGAATTCACACCCGCGTACCTGTCGTTGCCTCCGATCACATCAATCATGATATGACTCAAGCACTTCAATGCAATAAAACTGTCTATATTATTCTACATGCCAATCATCCAAATGAATTAAACCAAGATGCCGAAGAAGCGATTTGCATGCTTATTAATGCGGGAATCCCCATATTGAGCCAGACAGTTTTATTAAAAAACATCAATAACAATATCGACACGTTAAGTACTCTCATGAAACGATTTGTAAAACTACGCATTAAACCTTATTACTTACATCATCCGGATCTCGCAAAAGGTACATCACATTTTCGTGTGACGATTAAAGAAGGGCAGAAGCTCATGAAAGATCTGCGTGGAAAATTTTCAGGTCTTTGTCAGCCGACTTATGTATTAGATATTCCGGGCGGTTTCGGGAAAATTCCGATTGGTCCTAATTATATCTCTGAAGAAAAATGCGATTATTGTGTGGAAGATTATCAAGGAAATAAACATAAATATAAAAAACCTCTTGCAAAATAATTTTAATACAATTATCCTATAGACTTCATTCTAGATATTTCCTTTTTTCTTATCAGTTGACCTCTTTCTCTTCATCACGATTTATTTAAAAAATTTATTTTCTGAAGGAAAAATATTATGTATTTTAAAAATTTTTTTAGTCTATCTCTTTTATCCATTTTCATTTATTCTGAAATAGCGGATGCAAATAAAGCATTTTATTTTATGAATGGAAAACATGATCAGCAAGATGCAATAGAAAAAATTGTGAAAGAAAAATTTTCAATAGACGAATATGAACAAGTGAAAATACAATCCTTATATAATCCAAAAACACAATCTGATGATTTTATCCTTTATCTTTTACCTAAAAATAATCATAATCTCATGACGGCCAGAATAAATATGGATCATACTCGTTTTATTTCTATCGAAAAAAATTTCATACCAACGTCACAACTCCAAGAAACAACATGTCCCGATCCATCTATAGAATTCATCGTCTTCGCACCCAATGATAATGACTTGGAGCAAAAAATCACGATGAAAATCGCCAATGCAGCTGAAAGGCAAGGTTTAAAAACCATCCGCTTATTACGCGAAAATGCAACGCGAGAAAATTATTTGAATTATTTAGTGTGCCCACAACTAAAAGGAAATTTCTATGATGGAAATGCAAATCCTTATATGATTTTAACGTACGATGGTTTCATTCATGTTGATGAAATTCAAACGACTTTAGCCAATCAATTCCAATATAAAGTTATTCATGTTTGGGTAGCTGGAGAAGCATTCGAAAACCCCATGGAATCTGCCATGATTGATATGGCAAAAGCGCAAAGATTTATGGCGGGTGAAAGCTCACTCACTATAGGTCCGAGTGATTTAACAGGTGCCTGTACCATGAACAAGGCAATACTTCACGAATCGATCACAGATTCATTAGCCGCATGTTATAAAAAATATGGCCTTCGAATAGATCGTTGGGGATTAGGTGGATATGGTTCAGATTATTTTGGTCAGTAATTAACGTGAATTCTTACCCCTGCTTAAAGCATGCAGGGGCAGACGTTTTTTTGTGCTGATGTCAGAAGAAAAGTTGCCCCGTCATGCCTCTAGACGGGGTTATCCCTGAAAACGCTTTTTTGTTTATCCGGGATCCGCTCATGAATGCGTTCATACACACGATATTCCCCTACCTTACCTTGATCTCGATAATTTTTCCAAGCCTCGCGAAATTTTTCATTTTTGGAAAAATAATCAATTAGATCAAATTTCAGATCAACCATTCGGAAAACATACTCATTAAAAATCACCCATCTTGCTTTTAAGTTATTTAAATCATCGGCAATATTTCCTATCAAAATTTCTTTATCTTTTTCAATCATTGCTTTTAAGTTAGGATTATTTTCTTTTTCCGATTTAATAATTCCCTTAAACCACCAAAAGGATGAAAATCGTTCTGCATACCGCATCTTTGTCTGATATATCAGTGGAAAACAATCAGATGTATAAAGTGAAAAACAATATATCGATCGTTCACCTTGCCTATTGATGAATGCTTCTACAGGTCTGAGCGGATAGTTTTTTGTAAGCGTTTGTGTCTCTTTTAACACATGATTATACTGACAAAGAGGAACAAAAAACACAAGCCCGCTAAACAAAGATAAAGAAAGTATTTTCCTTGGAATATTTTTCCCGATACACAACTGTACTAAACAATGCATATTCAACAAATAAGATAAAGCAACTGCCGGATAAAAATGATAACGCCACATTTGTTTTGGTATCAGAAAAGCAATCATCATGCCTAAAAACATTAACCATAATATTACACCTACTGTTTGATATCGGTCGCTCGGATAAAAAACACAATATGTCACTAATGTTGCCGCACAAAAAATAACTTCTGGTTGCAAAAATATTATCTCAAAGCTCCTTGTATAGAAAGGAAAATAATATTTAAATACATACGGCAAAATAATAGTAAAATATTCTGGTTGCCAAATAACAATCGAGGTCACATACAATAAAATGATGCTCACAATCGTCAATGATTCTATCCGAAATAAAGCTTTAAAACTGCGCTTTTTAATACATCCATATATTTCAATAAATACAAAAGGAATGACAAAAAAAGGTTTTATCGAAAAACCTAACCCTGCAAACATTCCGATCAAAAAACGAACCCATGGTTTTAAATGTTTATTTTGTAAAACCAATATCATTAAAAACATATAAGGTAAAGTCAAAATCATCATTAAATGTTCACGTTGCCCGTACGCGATCAATGGCAATGGAAATAATGTCCACAATAAAATAAATCCCATGCTGTATCGATAAAATCGATCGCCCGGCGTTACTTTGTTCTGCAACCATAAACAACCAAAAAAGGAAAAAAGCGACAAACAAGAAACATATATGGAAAGCGCAAAAACCACATCCAGTGAAAACAAATTCATGAGAAGATGTACAGGAAAATAAAGATATAAGATCATGGGAGGATTCGTTTCAAAAATGTCCAATCCATATCGTCCTCCATGAAAAAGCTGAAGTGATGCATGTATTAAATATGAAACATCGGCAGAAGCGACGATGGTACTTTGTAAAAAATATGCAAAAAAGACAAACCCAATAGAAATTACGAAAAAATGTATTATCTCTGTTTGCATATCATTCTTTTCAAAATGATCGATAATTTATGATTTTATCCATTTTATTCACTTATTCCTTAATTGATAATCCATTTTTCACGATAATAATTATAGACAGTGAATACCTGCCTGGCGGCGCCATTATCTAATTGGCATAATATTTTTCTTTGTTTACATTTTTGTATATATTCACCCCCTTTGAAAAAGGGGGTGAATAAATACACATTTTTTTCCTTATATCGGTTTACGAATGAAACGAATAAGCAAAACTACACTCGCACTAAAGAGGCCAATCGTTAAACCATACCAAATCCCCATCGCACCCAGCGGAGTATAGAATCCCAGATAATAAGAACTTCCAATACCTAAAATCCAAAAACAAGAAATGCAAAGTAACATGGGAATAAAAGTATCTTTAAATCCGCGTAATGCGCCATTCATGATGGCTTGTAAAACATCAAAACATTGGAAAAGGGCTGCAACGAATAAAAACGCAACAGCATATTCAATAATTTTCGTATCCACAGGTTGGCCATCTAAAAATAGCCTAATAAATAACTGTGGCACCAGAATAAATAATAAACCAATGATGAAAGATAAAAATAACCCAATGAATAATCCTGTATATCCGATACGCTTTGCACGGACTAAATCTTTAGCGCCAGCCGCATGACCGACTTGTAAAGCAATTGTCATCGATAATCCAAAAGGCACAGCATACACGAAGGATGCGCATTGCATCGCAATAGAATGTGCCGCAAGTGCATCAACACCAAAATGCGCCATTAAAAAAGTTGCTGTTGTGAACATCCCAGAATCTAAAACAAAAAGGATACCGCTTGGTAGACCCACTTTTAGCATAGACAAAATAATTCGATAATCAAATGTCAAATCATGAATAGAAAAAAGATGCTGATTTAATTTTTTGATGAGTTTACTAAAGCCATACATACTAAAAAACATGAGCCACATAATAATAGCGCCAGCATAGCCGATACCAACAACACCCATAGGAGGAAGGCCAAATTTTCCGTAAATAAAAATATAATTTCCTATATAAGTGAGTGGTAAAATACATAACACAATCAACATTACGATACGCGTGAGTGAAAATGCAGCGAAAAATTCGCGAAACACGAAAAATAATAAAAATCCTGGGAATCCCCACATTAAGCCATGTAATAATTCTATGGTTTTTTCGAGAACATTGGGCTCATTACCCAAATAGTGCAATAAATAAGGCGAAAACCAAAGGATAAACATACAGGGAACTGAAAGCATGCATACTAAATAAATACCATGCAGCAAACTCTCTCGAATGTGATCATGTTCATTTGCACCCAATGCACGAGCAATTTGAATGCCTGCCGCACTTAAAACACCTAAGCAAAAAACCACGTTGGTAATAAAAATCCCCGTACCCAACACACCCGCTGCGAGTGCTTCAGGACCTATCCAACCCATCATAATGGTGTCGATCAATTGCATGCCTTTTTGCGCAAGAAATGCTGCCATTAAAGGCATTGCGATGCTTAAGATTAACTTGATTTCGCGCAGTTGGATTGACATTTTATTACCTGCTTATTTTGCAGAAATGCGGAGAAATTCCTTCCTCCCGCGGAGCGTGGGGGAAAGAATTCACAAAAACTGAAACGCTTTCACCCACTCAGGCAACATTCTTTCATAATTCTCTATCTGCTGCAAAGAAATAAATTCATTCGGACGATGCGCTTCATTGATAGACCCTGGGCCACAAATAATCGTTGGGATCCCTGCCTCTTGAAATAAACCCGCCTCCGTCGCATAAGAAACTTTTTTTATCGACTTTGCACCCATCATCTTTACAAACTTTTTATCCATTTTACTTTCAAAACTGGGGACAAATGCTAAAGCTGCACACTCTACTTTTGCCCCTTTGAAAGTTTTACGCATTTCTTTCAATAGTTCTTCCTGAATGTATGTTTCAATTTTTTGACGTATACGTTTCGGATCCACTTGTGGTAACTGGCGAAACTCAAAGAAAAACTCACAAAAACTCGGAATAATATTGTTCGCCGTTCCACCTGAAATTAAATTCGTGGTCAACGTTGTAAAAGGAACATCAAAATGTTTATCTTGATCTTGTGATCTTAATTGATCCGCAAATTCAGTCAGCCACTGTATCCATTTGGCTGCATAGTGAATCGCGTTGCAACCCTCCGGGGTTAAAGAAGAATGTGTTGCCTTTCCATGTACACGACAACGAAAAACTTGTATCCCTTTATGCGCCACAATCGGCTCACACATCGTGGGTTCACCCACAATACAAATGGCAGGTTTTATGCCTTCTTTTTTAATATCATCTATTAAAACACGTGCGCCATGACAACCCACTTCTTCATCATAAGAAAAAGCAAAGTGCAAAGGTTTGTCTAATTTTAATTTTAAAAAAGTAGGAATCAAACTTAACACAATGGCAATAAACCCCTTCATATCAGAGGTTCCTCGGCCGTAAATCTTGTCATTTTTGATCACTGCCGTAAATGGGTCCGTCCCCCAAACTTGGGCATCGACAGGCACCACATCCGTATGTCCAGAAAGAATAATCCCACCTTGTAAACTTCCATTCTGTGCGGGGATGGTTGCGAAAAGATTGGCTTTCTCCCCGGTGACATCGAAGGTTAAGCGTGTAGCAATATTTTGTTTTTTTAAATATTTTTCAATGTGCTTTATCAATGTTAAATTGGAAAGTCGTGAGGTCGTATCAAAAGCAACTAATGTGCTCAACCATTCGATAGCATTCATCATATTCGTATCCTGTCTTTGATCACCTATGATATGACTTCTTATTTTTGATCTTATCTTATCAAGAATCACTATTCAACGATATACTTTAATGTCAATAAAAAATTCCGCCCAGGGGCAGGATAAAATGATTCACTGAAAGTACTGGGTGTAAATACAGTATAATAATTATAAAATTTATTCGTCAAATTATTCAGACGAAAACTCGCTGAAAAATTTTCATATTGATACCGTAAATGCACATTAAAAATAGTATAACCCCCTATTTTTTGAGACACATTTGCATCATCATTGGCGGGAAATTGACTACCTGTGTAAATAGATTCTGTGTAAATATTCCAATCGTCTAAAAATTCATAACCCACTCCCAAATGCAAAATATTTTCAGAAACCAATGGAATGCGTTTCCCTGCATTCACACCGCTTTGAAAACGTGCATTCACATAATTATATTGGGTACCGAGTGAAATTTTATCTGTGATATTATATTTTTCAGACAATGAAAAACCGAAGCGTTCTGTTGGTGGTAAATTTCGATTGGTTCCAAAAGGATCTTGTTCCGTTTGTGTCGGATCAAACGTGATTTCATCCACTAAATTTAATTGATACACGGAAAATTGACTCGTGAGCGTTTGCCAAAGCGTCGTCACACCGCCTTCATACGCCGTTCCTCTTTGTGTTTTTAAAACAGTACCAGGAAGCGTTGATGCCATTTCATCCGCTTTTGGAAAACGAAAACTACCTGCACGGCGCAGATAAAAAGAAATATTTTCCGTATATTCAAATGTCCCATCAATCGTTGTTGCAAATGCACGATTGATGGGTTCGATATTTTCAGATGTTTCTAATCGACTGTATTGTGAAGCTAAACGCGCACCCCATGAAAGAGTAAAACGTTTCGTCAGTGGATTTTTCACGAACACAAATAACCCATATTTTTGTAAGGCATCACGCGTATCACCAAAATCGGTATGTAATAAATAGCGATCGTATTCAAGATCTAAACCGGTCGTCACTTTTGCCTCACCGATCATGCCTTGGAAGGTTGGTTTTAAATAATCGGTATTTCTCGATTGTGTGAAAGATGCAAATAATACACCATTGCCATCCATATTACGGTGTGTGTAATCCGTTTCAATACGCCAATTCGCATTAATTTCTTGTACATGACGTAAGTGATAAAACCCATTCCAATCCTCGAAAAAATCAATATCATTATTCGCTTGTCTTCGGTCTTCATCCATTTCACTTTCGGATAATGCACCAGGATATAACATTTTTTCTTTGGCAATTTTAAAATTAAATTCAAGATTTCCTGTCGCATAAGGATATGCTGTTCCACCCGATAATAATGTTTGGTCATAATCATTATGTTCGCGATAATTATCTGTATGCAATGTTGAAAGTCCTAAGCCAAATTGCATTTCTTTGAATGGATAGCTGATGGATGCATAACAATCCTGTTGATTAAAACTACCTACACCACAAGAAGCCGTGAAATTTTTATTTTTGGGTTTTCGTGTGACAATGTTGATAACACCGCCAACCGCTTGATCACCATACAAAACACTTTCACTGCCTGCGAATACTTCGATATAAGCGACTTCTTCAATCGGAATCGCATTTAAATCGGGTGGTGCAATATCAGGATTTGTAAGGGGGATGCCATTAATCAACAGTAATGTGTTACTACTTGCATTGGCCCCAAATCCGCGCATGCTTAACAATACTTGGCTGCCGTTACCGGTGGTATCTTGTAATTGTACACCGCCTAAGGATTGTAATGCGGAAGAAAGAGATGTTGCACCCGTTGCTGTCATTTCAGCGTTAGATATAACAATCGTGGGTCCATGATGGGACAAAGGTTTTTTTACGATGACAGGGGGGACGGTTGTCGTTGCCCATAAAGGTAATGACCCTATGTAAAAAATAAGAAAAAAGAGTTTTTTGAGTGTGGGGTGCATGAAGAATCCGATGCAAACGTTCCTTCCCCCCACTTTTTAAGGGGGAAGAATATCAACTACTTCGCATCCGTATCCGTCATCATCGTTTTCGCAAGATCCAAATACTTCCTCATAAATCCATAAATCACTTTCGTAATCTCTGCCGCATCTTCCGCAAATAATTCATCGACATCATTTTCAGAAAGCCCCGTCAATGCAGAAATCGCATGCTGCATTTGTTCACTTTCATTGAGTTTTTGCATTTGTTTAAAATGCTTAAATTTCAAACGTGAAACCGCAATAATTTCACGTGCATAATTCGGATCTTTTCCTTCTGCCTGGTTCAAATCAGGAAAAACCGTGGGTTCAGTTAAATTAACAATGATATTGTTTTGCATAATAAATCCTCAGTTATAATCTTAATGAAAATGATAAAGCATGTGGAATAATCGGTTCCATTTCTTCGTCTTGAATCGAAGATTTTTCTGCTATAGCGGGTATGGAAACGACATCTACAAATTCTTCTTTTTGCGGTTCCATAAATTCCTCGCGTCGCTCTTCACCTAACTCACCTTCTGATGGCGCACTCGGTACAGGCATCCCTTCGTCAAAGGGTGCACTTGGCTCAGGCACACCTTCTTGATGCATAACAACATCAGATTGACCCTCAGGCACCTCATTCACGTTCATCACAACCGCATCTTCTAGCGCTGGAGGGGCACTCGGATCGCCAAATTGTTGTCGATACTCGCCTTCTTTTGCCTCATCAGAATATACTTTTGCTATATCAATTTCATCTAGATCATAAGGCGGTGCAGAAGGTAGAGGCGCATCAGGATATGCTGCTTTATCATTGAAAGCTCTCCATTCAGGCATATCCTCTTTCATATGTTTTTCTAGTATCAATGCACGCAATACATATGCCGTTCGTTGTACTTTTACTTTATCTTTTTCTCGCACACAGCCATCTTTTACGGATTTTGTGAGTGCTTGATAGCGGTTTTGTAAAAAACCTTTCACAGAAGCATTTTGTTGCTCTTCTCTCGCGTATTCTTCCGCTTCTTCTGTAAATTTATCAATGATTTTTTCTTCTATAGTATCTAAACCGCCAAAATTCAAAGCCAAACGAAATTCTTTTTTGAACCAATAGCCGATCCTTTGAAGATTTGACGTAGGTGCTAATACTTCATTTTCATATGCTTCCCGCATTTCCTTGACAAGCTCATCTTCCTTGTATTCCCTACCCGGTTGACTTTTTTTCAGTTCTTGTTTTAATTTTTTAGCGTTTGCATAGTTTGGAAGATGGCCATCAAAGGTTAAACGATCTTGAAAGCGATGCAAATTTTGAATCACGTCACCCAACTCTTTCGGAATAGAAGGTGCAGGACAGCAACACCATTTCAAAAACTTAGTCACTGGCGTAAACAATAATTTTAATACGTTATAACCAATACGAATCCCAATACCAACACCTGCTAACCCAATAATGCCAGTGAATTTTAATGCATGCGCTGCAAAGCGTATGAGATTATAGCGGCTCAAAGCATAACCTAATGTCTTGCTATGTGCTTCTTTCAAAAATGCTTCGTGCTCGGAAGAATCAATATATTCATATTTTTTCTTTGAATATTCCGTATCATCCGTCGTCTCATCTTTTTCTCTTCGCCCTTCATTTCGTTGATTCGCGATCCAAAGCCCAAAACGATGCCAGTTTGTCGCAGAGAATCCGATTCCTGCCATGATCACCGTACCAACCACAACGATTCCTTTCGTCAGCTTTCCGACTAAACTGATTTGACTACATTTCGAATCTAAAGTATTTGCTTCTTTAATTTTTTTCAACGCATAAAGATGTGGTGCCACATCAAAATTTCTATTAAATAAACCATTCGCACTTATTTTTAAGGTAAGTTTGATGTCGTGATATGTATAGGATGAAAATCCAAGGCATTTCAAACCAAGTTTTGTTCCTTGCCATGCTTTTTGAGCAAGCCACGCAAATCCCAAGGCAAGAGACCCAATTAACACAACCGCACCACCGATCGCACTCGGACGACGCCAACCGATTTTATGTGCGGAATCTTCATCATTCCATACACCGCCAAATAATTGATGTTTCACCCAGCGTAAATCATACATCGTGCGTTGCAATCCGCGTTTGTGTAGCCCGGTGAATGCACCGATTGCCATCACGACTGCACTACCTAATAAAAACGCGCCGCCTACCAATCCCGGGCGTAAAGCATGATACCATTTCGCATTCGCTTCTCTCGCGCTTTTATCATCACCTAAGAAAAATTCTCTTAACGCATGATAATAATCTCTGGTTTTTGCAATACCTTCTTTATATAAACCCGTTGTCCATTTTCCAATATTAATTGCCCAGCCACCTAACCACACTATCCCTTGACATAATTTTTCTAAACACCATAGGGATGCAATATGCGCCCTAAAAGCAACTTTAGCAATCAAGACAACGCCAGCACCCACAAGACCCAATCGCCATAAACTTAAATTTTTTCCAGCATGATTTTGACCCCAGTTTTCATCACCGCCATATAATTTATGTTTTTCTTTTTGTATCATGTAATCCATTTTTAGGAAGGCAGGATCATTCAATCCTGATACAAACTGTAAACCCCTCGCAATAGACATTTCCAACAAAAATGCACTGCCAACTAGACCGGTTCGACGTACGACAGTAATAAGATCTGCCACACCTTCGAGAACACCAGCAAAAATACCGCGAATACCTAGACTTCTTAAAGAACGACGTGGTGCTGATTCATCTCGTGGTTTAAAGAAAAAATCTGTTATCCCTTTATTATATTGAAGCGTATTGAGAATACCTTCTCCAGTTGTCCATTTTCCAATATTGATTGCCCATTTAGAAAGCCATGCAACGCTTAAACCAACAGTGACAACACTCGTCACAATGATACCCAATGCACCTAAGCGCCATCGGCTGATATCTTTCGCAGAATCATTTGGATCTGATTCTCCACCAAAATAAAAATGATAAATATTTTTTACGGCATATCCGATTTTTTGGAAAGCAGGGATATTGAATCCGGATACCCATTTAAAGCTCATGACACTCAAACTGCCCAACAAAAATAATCCGCCAAATATACCGGGACGTAAAAAGGAAAGATTTTCTGCTAATCGAGGGAATGGCTTATCTGCAAAGAAAAATTCTAGTAACCCATGATTATAATCTGTGGTTTTATCAATCCCTTCTTTGTATAAACCCGTCACCCACTGGGTAATCTTGAGCGCCCATCCAGAAGCCCATTTGATCCCTTGCCAAATTTTCTCTGCACAAAATGCGATTCCTGTCGCAAGACATACGGCTCCCTGCCACAATTTTTTCAAAGACCATACCGTCGCATCCCATACAGCAACACCTACACGTGCAATGCCTAAACCAATAACTGCACCACCCGTCACAAGCACACCAAGCGCACCCAATCGCCATCGACTGATATCTTTCGCAGGATCATTTACATCTTTTTCACCACCAAAATAAAAACGATAAATATTTCTTAATGCATATCCTATTTTTTGGAAGGCGAGTGAATTCAATCCGGATACCCATCCAAAAGTCATGACACTCAAACTGCCCAACAAAAATAATCCGCCCAATATACCGGGACGTAAAAAGGAAAGATTTTCTGCTAATCGAGGGAATGACTTATCCGCAAAGAAAAATTCTCCTAACGCATGATAATAATCTGTGGTTTTCTCAATCCCTTCTTTGTATAAACCGGTCACCCACTGTGTAATCTTGAGCGCCCATCCAGAAACCCATTTGATCCCTTGCCAAATTTTCTCTGCACAAAATGCAATTCCTACCGCAAGACACACGGCTCCCTGCCATAATTTCTTCAAATAATAGGCTGTCCATCCACCTAACCGCTTGAGCCCTTGCCATGCTTGCTGTCCTGCTTTGATTGCCATCATGCCAAGGAAATCGAATGTCAATACTGCATATCCCAATATCCCTGGGCGATACCATTCTAAATCGTCGCTTTCATCTAATCCTTCCGTACTGTCACTTTCACTACTTGAAGAATCATCACCAAAAAAGCGTTTTTTCATACGTTTGTGGTAATTTTTTGTTTTTTGGTAAGCTAATGCATTCAGTCCTAGGACTAAATCAATCGCAGCAGGAAGAACTAAAATACCCAATCCTAAAATTTTCCCAGGAATCCCAAATATCCAACGTAAAGGTGTACGATTATCATCAGGTAATCGCTTGCCTTCGGGGATCGAAAATGTCAGGTAATAACTAAAAATGGCCAAGCGCTCGAGATCAAGAATACCGTCATAAATAATATGAGCGACCGCATTCGTAGCAAAAGTATGAAAAAACCGTCCAATCCAAAAGGCACAACCCGACCATAGACCATAATTACTATTGACTTCTCGAGCATTGTCCCAGTTGTATAAATTTTCCGTCGCATTATGCACATCTATCAATAATTCCCATGTCGCATCCATACTGCGAGAAAAAAATCTTGCAGAACGCTGATACATGCCACGCATTGCACGTGAAAATGCTTGACTGATATTAGGGAAATGGAAGTGGATACCACGAGAAAGTGCCATAGGAGATCCTTATAATTCTTTCGTTGGAGTTATTAATTAATAACCGCAAATATTAAATGATAAGATTGGGACTCACAAGTGATATTCAATTTATGTATCTATTCACCCCTTTGCCGCCGGCAAGCATCCTGAAGGATACTAAAACTGACTCCGATACATCCTGTACAAGTCGTCAATTTTAGTATCCTTCACCCGGCTTTTTTATTCGAAATCATTTGGATAATCCCAGAAAAATCTTTATCCGCATTTCCTTGATTCACAAATAAGGTATAAAGCTCTGTCGCAACGACGCCTAATGGAATCGCTGCATTGACAGATTCTGCAGCGTGCGTGCCTAGCAATAAATCTTTTAACATCATTTTCGCCGTAAATCCTGGTCGATAATCACGATTAGAGGGAACATTATCGATAACATTCGGTACAGGACAATAACTCGTCATAGACCAGCACTGACCTGACGCATTTGAACTGATATCAAAAAATTTTTTAGGATCCAATCCTAAATCTTCCGCTAATGCAAATCCTTCGCTGACCGCAATCATAGAAATACCTAAAATTAAATTGTTACAAATTTTTGCAGCTTGACCAAGACCGCCAGAACCGGCGTGGATAATTTTTTTGCCTAATTTTTCTAAAATAGGACGCGCGCGTGTAAAATCTTTTTCATCGCCGCCAACCATGATAGTAAGCGTTGCAGCTTCTGCACCCGCGACACCACCGGATACAGGTGCATCGAGCATCAAAATGCCGGCTTTTTTTGCTTCCATATGCAGTTCGCGTGTGGTTGTGATATCAATAGAAGAACAATCAATCCATAAAGCATTTTTTTTTGTATTGGCAAAAATACCTTTGGAACCCACACAAACATTTTTGACTTCATGACCGGTTTGCAGCATCGTGAAAATCACATCTGCCTCTTTCATGGCATCCGTCATCGATTTTTCAGCTGCATCACCAAAAGATGCCATCGCGGCAGGCAGAATATCATATACTTTGACGGGATATCCTGCTTTGATTAAATTTTTCGCCATGGGGTTTCCCATATGGCCCAAACCTAAAAATGCGATTTTTTCCATGAATGTTTCCCTTTTATCATTAAAGAGCTCATGTCATGCCAGCATGCTTTTAGCTGGCATGACAGTTTAATGCGTCGGCATTCCAAATTCCGTACCCTTTGGATTTTTGAGCCAACGTACCGTAACCGTTTTTAATTTCGTATAAAATTGCACGCCTTCCGGACCATGCATATGAACATCACCAAACATCGAACGTTTCCAACCACCAAAACTATGATAAGCAACAGGCACAGGGATTGGAATATTAATGCCGACCATTCCCACTTGTACAAGGGATGCAAACGTACGCGCCATTTCTCCATCGCGCGTAAAAATCGCGGTACCATTTCCATATTCATGCGCACTCACCAGTTGTAATGCCGTTTGAAAATCCGGTACACGTACAATCGATAACACAGGACCAAAAATTTCTTCTTTATAAATTCGCATGAAAGGTTCCACTTTATCAAATAAACTACCACCCATGTAAAATCCATTGCCTTTTTTAAATGGACGTCCATCAATCACTAAATCCGCACCTTCTTTCACACCGAGATCAATATAATTTTTTACACGTTGCCAATGCGCTTTTGTCACTAAAGGTCCCATTTCGGAATTTGGTTCGTCACCTGCGCCAATTTTTAATGCAGTCACTCTCGGTTTTAATTTTTCAATCAATACATCTGCGAGATTATCACCTACCGCAACTACCACAGGAATTGCCATGCAGCGTTCTCCCGCCGATCCATAAGCTGCACCCACAATCGCATCCACGGTTTGATCCAAATCCGCATCGGGTAATACAACTGCATGATTTTTTGCACCACCAAATGCTTGGACACGTTTACCATGTGAAGTCGCCGTTTTATAAATGTGTTCTGCAACAGCGGTTGATCCCACAAAACTAATCGCCTTGATATCTGGATGCGCTAAAATACTTTCAACGGCTTCTTTTTCCCCTTGCACGACATTGATAACGCCATCCGGAAATCCTGCTTCTTTCGCGAGTTCTGCAATCCGAATAGAACAAGAAGGATCTTTTTCAGAAGGTTTTAAAACAAACGTATTGCCACAGGCAATGCTGATCGGAAACATCCAAAGTGGAATCATCACAGGAAAATTAAACGGCGTAATGCCCGCACAAACCCCTAAAGGTTGTCGAAGAGAATAACTATCCACATCCGTTGCCACATTTTCCGCAAAACTTCCTCGCAAAAGATTAGGAATGCCACAGGCATATTCCACGACATCAATCCCGCGCTGCACGGAACCCTTGGCATCGACTAAGGTTTTGCCATGCTCTCGCGTAATAATCGCTGCCAATTCATCAATATGGGCTTCTAAAAGTGCTTTGAATTTAAATAAAATGCGCGCACGTTTTAAAGGGGTGGTTTCTGACCACGTTGTAAATGCGGATTTTGCAGCGAGAACCGCCTGATCGACGATTGTCTTATCTGCAAAACCCACCTGACCTATCACTTCCCCTGTGGCAGGATTATAAATATCGCCTGTTTTTCCCTTTGAAAGTACGCGTTCTCCATGAATAAAATGCGGTACTTGGTACATGGTTTATCCTTAAAAAATTTTTTCTATTATACACGCACAACAACTGCAGATGAATACGGAACTGAAATAAAACTTTCTGATATTCCTTCTAACGGAGGAAGAAATATGCTATTCATTTGTCTTCCTTTAACTTCAGGTCTCTCTAAAATATCTTTTGGCGAACTAGATTCATCGCTATTCTCATTATCTAGCATATTCGGTATTTCCTTATCGTCATTATCATATACCTTATCTCCCGCCTGGATGTTCATTAACCTATTCGCTGACATATTGTCTTCAATTTTGCGTTGGAATGTTAATGGCTTTTCTTCATATTCTAAATCTCGAACTTTATCGACATCTTTCTTTCTCTTATCAGCATTTTTCTTTTCTTTATTAAAACGCAGCGTTTCTTTTATTTGAATGTTATCTAGTGCAGCTTCTGCCATCGCAATGTTTTTATCTAATTTCGCATCTTTTTCAGGTAACTCTACCATTTCTTTTTCTTTTAATTTGTACTTTTTTTCATACCATTTAAGGCCCAAATAAAGCGCTCCTAAACCTACGACAACAGCAAGTGTGATTGGATTCGAGAAAGCAAATACAACAGCAAGCGTAGGTATTGCCCAAAAACAAGCAACTGTCACAGCTGGGACAATGACACGTGAGAAAAAAATGCCGGCCATTTCCCAATCCCATGCCTGAATCCATTTACTGTTTCTCACCGTCATCCCAACATCTATCACTTTTTCTTTTACCGCTTTAAAAAATTGCTTTGCTGAATCGCGTACGTCCGAAGGTTCATCAAAAAACCACAAGAGAATATTTCTCCCAACATTTGCGAACAATTGTAAAATCGTTTTTTTGGAGGTATCGATTAAGTCATTTTCAGGATCATTGATACACCCAGGAAGTGCGTATCTTTCCCTACATGTATACAAACGCATTTTAAGATGGGCATAATACATTTCTTTTTCTTCATAATTTCTTTTGTACTCTTCAAAAGAAATCGTCTTTGCATCTTTTTGATGATCGGCAATGGCTTTGCTTGCTTTTTTCGCTTGGCGATAACGATACGCAGTGCTCACCATCCCATAAAGGCATGATATCGTCAAAAGCGCATGACCGATGGGACCTGCAACCGTAGCACCAATGGTTAATCCTAAACCTGCCGTCATCATATCGTTCGCAAACCAAGAACCATAATGCAATGCCACTTGGTTGTTCACGAGAGAGGTGACACCCGTTGCTGCTGCTTGCGCATATTTACTTTCATAGGGCCTATCACGTACTCGAAAAGCATATTTAGGCTGTACTCTATGCGATTTACTGTCTTTTTGATCACTTTCTTTTTGAAATGCATTGAGCTGTATCGTAAGTCGGAGATTTTCAGAATGCAATCGATCCCACTCCGCATCATACTCCATATTTTCTCGTGTTTGACGTGCCACTTTTGTAAAATCTTCCTCAGCCTGATGTTGTAAACGTGCATGTTCCTCAAATTCTTTAAATGATAACCCATGACCTTCCTTCCTCCAGCGATGAATCCGCGTGCAATAATTCACCGCGCGTATCGCAAGATAGGGAACACCAAAAACCACCGGAACGACAATAAAAGATACCCAATTCGGTACGCCAAAAATACCCGCCGGCGCTAATTGACCTGTCGCAATTAACATGACAATACAAAGCGCCCAATAGCCAAATGACACTAAATTAACTGCATTATAAAGTGGTTTAATAGCTTTATTCCAAAGAATACACTTTATAAAATCTTCCCATATATATTCTTTGATCCATTTCTCCCAAAACGTTTTCTTACAAAATTCTTCCCAAAAATAGTGATAAATATATTTTTCCCATACTATTTTTTTAAAAAATTTTTTTAATCTTGATTCTTGTGCATGGCTTTCTTTGATTTCATCCTCTTCATCCATTTCCCTTTCTGCTAAAAGTGGAACGGCATAAAATTCTAAACCAGGTGGTATTATCTCTTTATTTGGTTTTTCTGGTTTAAAAAGCGGTTCCACATCATCTTCATCATTTTCTTCTATCGCTGGATTCAAAACGAGGTCTGGTTCATTCCTTTTTTCTTCTAATAAATTAGGCATCCAATAATTGACTCTGGGATATGCGGCTTCCGGTGAATTTTTAGCAACCACTTTGAAGCGTGTATTATCATATGTTTCTTGAAAAGTCAGCACTTCTGTATTTTCAGGAAATTCAATTTCAATAAAGGCGTATTTTTCCTTAAGTTCTTCGTTTTCTCGAATCGTATAACCTAAATATTCATTAAACTGACGAAAAATGTTAATCAACTCTCCAACCATTTCTTTTTCCGTCATTTTTTCCTTTAATTTTCCTTTTTCAATATCCTCGATCACTTTATTGATATGTTGAAACTCTGATTTTGTTTTCTCTAATTCTTTTTCTTGTTCTAAATGTTCAAGATATACATTAAAAAACGCGATACAACCCACAGGAATCAAAACAAGCAACTTTAATACCAATCCCCATGAGCTGCCAGAATTCATGAATTCTATGGGAATTCCTGGTGTTGACGCGTCATACAATATCTTTTGTGCGACAGCCACATACCAAAGTGGTGTACAAGACTTGTCAATAACCCCGAGAAGCGAAGTCACTTTTCCCGCAAATTGACCTTCGCGCATTGCAATAAACGGATTAAAATCCCTCGTCAAAGGAATATAAGCGATACCACGAGCGGAGTTTTCGGGATTTCTGATCTTACGCATGATAGGAACGGGCCGTTCAATGGACTCGGGTAAAAACACCGTATCTTTCTTCATTCTATCTAGCATAAGCATCTCTCTTATTTTGAATTATTTAACGGAAAAGATTTTTTAGATATAAATACACATTGATACGAATATCATTAAAAAATTCCATTTTTAATATATTTTGCCCTCTGGCATGACAGAAAGGAATTTTAATTATCATTTTGATAAACATTGTTTTTTTATAGTGATTCTTTTGATACTAATGAATAAATCTTTATAAATCAATATGGATAAATCCAATTTTTATCAATAAAAAAAGTTCACATATTGATCAATTTTATGGTATAATTTCTGCTCAATCTCAAAAAGTAGATACATGAAAGGGGGAATTATGAAAAGCTTATTTCGCAGAAAAAGCGTGAACCACGCCAATGGAAAATCCGATTTAAAACCTGTGTTAGGAGGGCTAGATATTACCTTACTCGGTATTGGTGCCATCATTGGTGCGGGTGTTTTCGTCGTCACAGGTATTGCAGCGGCAACTAAAGCAGGGCCCGCGATTAGCCTTTCTTATGTGCTTGCAGGCATGGCCGCTCTATTTGCAGCGTTATCTTATGCCGAATTATCTTCAAGCGTTGGCGGCAGCGGCAGCGCTTACAACTATGCCTACACTGGGTTTGGTGAACTCATTGCTTGGATTATTGGCTGGGCGTTATTACTGGAATACACGATGGCAGTTTCGAGTGTTTCTGTTGGATGGTCGGGATATGTCATCAACGGTTTAGAAGCCGTCAATATTCACCTTCCCATGTATTTAACAAAAGATCCTTTTTCAGGCGGGATTATTAATTTACCCGCAGCCGCAATCATTCTCGTTTTAACATACTTACTTTATGCAGGTGTTAAACAAAGCGCTCGTTTCAATGCGGTGATTGTTGCAATCAAATTAATCACGATCGCGATTTTTATTGGCGTTGCCTCGACCCACGTCGATCCAAAAAACTGGGAAGTCTTTTTACCCTTTGGATGGAACGGTGTTGCACAAGGTGCGGCTTTAGTCTTTTTTGCATATATTGGTTTTGATGCACTCTCAACCGCTGCAGAAGAAACCATAAAGCCTCAACGTAATCTTCCCATCGGGATCATCGCTTCTCTTTTGATTTGTACTGTTATATATGTCGTTGTTTCTGTGTTATTAACAGGCGTTTCAAATTATACGACGCTAAATGTCCCATCGCCTGTTTCAGATGCACTTTTACATTTGGGCTTTAAATTCGCGGCTGGTGTTATTGCCGTAGGTGCTATTGCGGGGTTAACCACAGTAATGTTAGTCATGTACTATGGTTTAACACGTATCTTGTTTGCTATTTCTCGGGATGGATTATTACCTGTCTTTTTTTCAAAAGTGAATCCTGAGACACAAACACCCACGCGTAGTATTGTATCGATGGGAATCCTTATTTCTCTCGTCGCAGGATTTGTCCCCTTAGCCGACCTCGCGGAACTGGTGAATATCGGCACACTCACGGCGTTTATTTTTGTGTGTTTAGGTGTCATCGTCATGCGTTATAGACATCCAGAATTACCACGACCGTTTAAGTTACCTTGGAATCCCGTGATTCCTTTGTTGGGTGTGATATTTTGTGGTTATTTGATGATTCATTTATCCGAAGTAACCTGGTATCGATTTATCACATGGATGTTGATTGGATTGGTGATTTATTTTGGGTATAGCCGCAGTCGGAGTGTATTGGCGAAGTAGTTATACCTCGCATGGGGATATTTTGTGGTTTTTAGCATCCCACACGCCCATCTTGATTCGTTCAAAACACTGCATATGAATAACATAGCGCCGTGTTTCGAACGAATCAATCTGACCTACGTCTGTGGGGCCCTAAAAACCGCAAAATACACCCACGCGGCTGTGAAAACACTGGGGAAAAAAAATAATCTCTAATCGCAGGTTATACTTGCATTAATACTAAACCAACTGTTTGGACTGCTTGGTTCATACACCCAAGGTCCCAAACAAGTGACCTTACATGTTTTACCAAAAAGTAGCTTAGTGATTGTGAATTGAAAGGGTACCTGACCGTTTTTATCAATAACGCAGTAATATAAACCGTGATTGTTATTATCAGTCGACCAAACAGAATTTGTATATCTAGGACTATTACCACCCGTAAAAGTAGGTCCCAAAAGTTTCCAGTACCAGGTTACATAATAATTTGCAGGGGCAATTGGTGTTGGCCCAGCATCATATGCCCAAGTATAAATTCCTCTTGTTGAGGGAGTGCCTGTGCTTACTAAGCTTTTCTTTATATAGATTTTGTCAGATCCCAAATTACTTTGAGTTGTTCCTAGGAAAAATTGGGCATCTAAAAAATTCAAATGAGTATAATTACTGTTCAATTGGATACTATTGGGTGGTATTTCCACTACAAAACGAATAAGAGGAGGGACTGGTATCTGGATAGAACAATAAAAAGGAGGTTTACCGTTATAACGATTCCCACATTCCACCCATGGATTTGCTTTTAATTTCATGTAATACGCATTGTTTTGCCAATAAGATTCTTGACAAGAGAAAAAATAATAATAATCATTATAGGCGGCGGGATTGACAGAAGTTGTTTTCTCAGGGAAAAAATTATACATACCTACAAGCGTTGACCCACTCGGACATTTGTAATTTTGACTGTTAGATAAGTCATTAATTTCATCATTGTAAGAAACCTTTATTGCATAATGAAGAACATTAACTGTTTCTTTTTCCTTAGGAGCAACATTAGGAGGCTTTACTGTTGTAGAATCATTGATAGCAAAAGCAATATTTGCTTGAAAAAACATTAAAAAAACCATACTTAACAAAATATAAAAATATTTCATATTTTCAGTGAAGTTTTTACATTGTTAATACAATATTATCACCTGTTATTTTAGTTTTGTCTATTCATATTATTTTGTTGGCTCGTTATACCTCGCACTGGCCAATCCAGAAGGGCACGTCGCTAACGCTCCTTGCGGACGGCTACAACTCCGCCTCTAATTCTTTCAACACACTAAACAAATCTGCCACCAACCCATAATCCGCCACTTGGAAAATCGGCGCATCGGGATCATTATTAATCGCAACAATTACTTTGCTATCTTTCATACCCGCCAAATGTTGTATCGCCCCAGAAATACCAATCGCAATATAAAGATCGGGCGCAACCACCTTTCCTGTTTGTCCCACTTGATAATCATTGGGTGCAAAACCCGCATCAACCGCAGCCCTGGAAGCCCCCACCGCAGCACCGAATCGATCCGCTAATTTTTCAATTAATTTAAAATTTTCCGCACTTTTTAGCCCACGTCCACCTGCCACAATAATACGTGCGGCTGTTAATTCAGGACGTTCGGAAACGGTTAATGCTTGATTGACAAATTGTGACAAGGCATTCGGGATAATTTTTTCTAAACGTTCGTGCGTTATTATTTTATTTTGTGAAACCGGAATCGATGGATATGCCGTTGGACGAATGGTTAATAGTTTAATGCGTTCTTGAATTTGCACCGTTTGAAATGCATTTCCCGCATAAATCGGCCGCACAAAAGTATCTTCAGAAATAATTTTGATGACATCTCCGACCATGGCAACATCTAAAAGTGCTGCCACACGTGGTAATAAATTTTTTCCGAATGTACTTGCCGTTGTGACGACATAATCATAATTTTTGGCGAGCTCCGCAATCAAAGCTGCGCTATTTTCTGCTAACTGATGTGCATACACTTCATGATCCGCGACGAAAAGATGTTCTACATCGGGTAAACACTCAGCCGTTTGAATGACTGCATCACATTGATATCCAAGGATTAACAAATCAACGGCCGTCCGAAGTTCAGTCACCGCAGATAATAAATGATAATTGGCTGATTTTAAGGTGTGATTATCATGTTCTAGAATCAATAATGTTTTCATTAAATCACCTGCGCTTCATTTTTTAATTTGGAAATCAATTCTTTGACACTATTTACTTTAATACCCGCATGTCTTTTTTGAACACCTGATACTTTTAATGTCTTTAATCGAGGTTCTGCATCTAAATTAAAATCTGATAATGGGATCGTTTGTATTGGCTTACGTTTAGCTTGCATAATATTAGGTAATGAAAGATATCGCGGTTCATTTAAACGTAAATCCGTTGTAATCACGGAAGGTAATTGCAAGCGTAATGTTTCTAAACCACCGTCAATTTCTCGCGTCACAAGACAGGTATCATTTTCTATTATGAGTTTTGATGCAAATGTCCCTTGCGACCATCCTAAAAAGCCTGCGAGCATTTGGCCCGTTTGATTATTATCGGTATCAATCGCTTGTTTTCCTAAAATAATGAGATTGACAGATTCTTTTAATGCAATCACTTTTAAAATTTTAGCCGCAGCCAGTGATTGAATGTCTTGATTCGTTTCAACGAGTATGGCCCGATCTGCTCCCATAGCAAGTGCGCCTCGTAATATTTCTTGAGAAGCGAGAAGCCCAATCGACACGGCGATGATTTCCGTCGCTATTTTTTTTTCTTTTAAACGAACCGCTTCTTCGACGGCAATTTCATCAAAAGGATTGATTGACATTTTGACATTTGCCATTTCAATACCACTTTCATCTGATTTCACTCGGATTTGTACGGTATAGTCAACAACTCTTTTTATTCCGACAAGGATTTTCATTTCAAATCACCTTCACTATAATTTTCCGCACCTATCATAAACGTTTTAAAAGGAAACTATCAATGATAATAAAAAATACGCCCGTTATTATCACGGGAGGCGCATCCGGGATGGGAGCCGCGACCGCGCACTTTCTAAGCCTTGCGGGTGCAAAAGTCGCTATTTTTGATAAAAACTTAACGCTTGCAACCAAAACCGCTGCAGAAATCCATGGATTAGCCGTTGAATGCGATGTGACAAATGAAGAAAGTGTCGTAGGGGCTGTCAAAAAAGCAGAAGCCTCACATGGACCTGCGCGAATTTGCGTGAATTGCGCCGGGATTATTCATAGCCGTCGAATGGTCAATCGGGAAGGCCCTATGCCACTCAATGATTTTCGACAAGTCATTGAGATCAATTTGATCGGTACCTTTAATGTCATGCGTATTGTCGCAGCGCACATGATTCCTTTAGAAGCCCTCGCAGAGGGAGAACGTGGCATCATCATAAATACGGCATCGGTTGCGGCTTTCGAAGGTCAAATTGGTCAAACTGCCTATAGTGCTTCTAAAGGTGGGATTGTAGGCCTTACATTACCTGCAGCGCGAGAACTTTCATCCTTTGGGATTCGTGTCATGGCCATCGCACCGGGCTTAGTGGATACACCCATGTTCGATAAATTAACACCTGAAGCAAGAGCTGCCTTAGTCAGTATGGTACCTTTCCCCAAACGACTTGCCTCCCCAAAAGAGTACGCCTCACTTGCAGCACATATCATTGAAAATGTCATGCTGAACGGTGAAGTCATACGATTGGATGGTGCTTTACGCATGGGGGCGAAATGAGTTAGTATAAAAAAAACCTGTCATGCCAGCATGCTTTTAGCTGGCATGACAGAATATTATGGATGAAACAAAAATAACCTATGTCTATTTTTACTAAGCTTCGCGATTTTTTTATTGGCGTTCCGCTTAATCCATTCAGTCCAAACATTACTCGTCATATTTCACTTGTTGCCCTTTTAGCGTGGGTCGGTTTAGGTGCGGATGGGCTTTCCTCATCCTGTTATGGTCCGGAAGAAGCTTTCATTGCGCTTGGAAGTCACACACATCTTGCTTTATATATTGCTGTTGCCATCGCTATTACCGTATTTATCATTTCTCTAGGATATAACCAAGTCATAGAACTTTTTCCCAGTGGTGGTGGTGGATATAAAGTCGCCACTCAACTATTGGGCCCGTATGTCGGCCTCGTGTCAGGGGCCGCACTCCTTATCGATTATGTTTTAACAATTGCGGTTTCAACCGCAAGCGGTATGGATGCGGTTTTTAGTTTTTTACCACAAAAATTTTTACCTTTTAAATTAATCACCGAATCCTTATTTTTAATATTTTTAATCGTATTGAATATGCGGGGCATGAAGGAATCGATTAAAGTACTTTTGCCTATTTTCCTCGGGTTTGTCATCTTACATTTTGGTTTAATCCTTTATGGTATTGCGGCACACAGCAAAGGATTAACCACCATCATCCCTGAAACCGTCATTGAAACACAAGGGTTAGCAACCGCGATTGGATTGCTTCCTTTATTGGGATTGATGTTACATGCCTATTCTTTGGGGGCAGGTACTTACACGGGTCTTGAAGGCGTTTCAAATAATGTCAATGTCTTAAGTGAGCCGCGTGTGAAAACAGGAAAGTTAACCATGCTTTATATGGCAATTTCCTTAAGTTTTACTGCCGGCGGATTCATCTTACTTTATTTACTCTGGAATGCTAAACCTTCAGAAGAAATGACATTAAATGCTGTTGTTTTTCATTCGATTCTCGGCGATTCGATGGCGGGTAAAATACTTTTATTGGTAACGCTTGCTTTTGAAGCAGGATTATTGTTTGTTGCAGCGAATTCTGGATTTCTTGCGGGTCCCCGGGTATTGGCAAACATGGCAATTGATAGCTGGGTTCCCAATCGTTTTCGTCATCTTTCCAGCCGTTTGGTGATCCAAAATGGGGTTATTTTATTTGGTATCACCGCATTAATCATTCTTGTTTGGAGTCAAGGCGAGGTTTCTTGGTTGGTTATTTTATACAGTATCAATGTATTCGTGACTTTTTCACTGTCCCTGTTAGGTCTTTCTGTTTATTGGGCAACACATCGAAAAAATGCATCAAAAAGATGGTACTGGCGTTTAGCTTTTTCTGCGTTTGCTTTTTTAATCACAAGTTCTATTTTATGCGTAACACTCACTTTAAAGTTTGAATCTGGCGGCTGGGTAACCGTATTAATTACGCTAACCGTCATTTGTATTTGTTTAATCATTAAGAGACATTATCAATCGTTCAGTCTAAAGACTAAAGCACTGGATGAACAATTAAAACAACCCATCGTCACAAAAAACCCGCATCCACCCGCACCGGATCACGGAGCACCCACAGCCGTCATTTTAGTGGGTAAAAGTATGGGGGTTAGTATGCATACCCTTCTTTCTGTTTTACGTATTTTCCCACGATATTTTAAAAATTTTATTTTCGTGAGTGTAGGCAGTGTGGACGTTGAAAGTTTTTCAGGACGCGAAACGCTCGAAGCGATGCGGGATGAAGTGACGGAAACATTACAATATTTTGTCGAATACTGCCAACAATATGACATGGCTGCAGATAGCTATGCTGCATTTGGCACAGATACCGTTTCTAAATTAACGGAACTGGCTGAAAAAGTCAGTGAGATCTATCCGCATTCTATTTTCTTCGCGAGTAAATTAATCTTTGAAAATGATAATTGGTTCACCCGTATCTTACATAATGAAACGCCGACTACTTTACAACGTTTTCTACATTTACAGGGTAAGGAATTAATGATTTTGCCAATGAAAATATAGGGTTCACATATTTTTTAAATTTATATTATAATTAGATAATAGATATAAAAAGTTATATACTAAGTGTTTGATTTTTTGTACAAATATTAATCATAATACTACTGAATGAGGATAGCCCTTGTGAAACCAGATACCGCCGCCAGAAAAGTCACCATTGAACAACATAAACGTTTCTCCCAGTCTGCCTTATGGCGCATGCAACGAGAATACTTCGATAAAGAAGGTATTAATGCATGGGTAAATCAAGTGCCATTTTATATTACCAGTAATCCTTTCATTGCAAACTGTTATGCACTGATCGTATTAGCCTTTATGAAGGATTGGACGAAAAAATATCCTGATTCAAAAAACCATACTTTTTATATTATGGAACTTGGAACAGGTTCTGGTCGTTTCAGTTACTACTTTGTTAAAACACTGGACGAAATGCTTAAAAAACTTGGAATTCATGATATTAAATTTTGCTACATCATGAGTGACTTTACCAAACATAATATTAAATATTGGGAAACGCATCCTACATTAAAACCCTTTCTTGACCGAGGCCTCATTGATTTTGCCTTATATGACATGGAAACCGAACGTCCTCTCACGCTCATTCGTCAAAATTTACGTTTATCACCTGACGTATTAGTGAATCCACTCGTTGCTTTTGCAAATTATATTTTCGATACTATTTCACATGATTCATTTACGGTGCACGAAGGGAAACTATACGAATTATTATTTTCACTCTCGACGGATGAAAGCAATATGGAAAATAATCGCCCTGTCGATATGGAAAAAATTAATGTGGATTATAATATTCATGAAATCAAGAATCCCTCCTACTATGGAGATCCTGCGCTTGATTCTATTCTTGAAGATTATAAACAAAAATTTACCTCTACTAGTTTCTTATTTCCCGTCGGTTCGTTCAATGCGATTAAATTATTACGAAAACTCTCGAATAATAAATTAATGATTATCTCTACCGATAAAGGCTACGGCACCATTCCGCACCTGGATAATTTAGGTCATCCTGCCATTTCATTCCACGGAAGCTTCTCCATGATGGTAAACTTTCATGCCATTGGAGAATATTTTAAAAATATTGGTGGCTATTCATTCTTACAAACCTCTCGACGAGGCATTCGTACATCTGTATTTGGTATCGGTCTCGATATGGACGATTTAATTGAAACGTCTTATGCCATTGAAAAACATGTAGAACAATTCAGTCCATCTGATTACTTTACCTTGCACAGCCGTATTCGTGACCATTATGAAGATTATGCATTGGACACCATTGCCGCACATATGGAATTTGCACTTTGGGATCCGCACATTTATTTAAAAATCAGCCCGCGGATTACCTCCCTTCTTTCTGAGGGCGACACTGAAACACTCGAATTTATGGCAAAAAATATGCCGAGATTGGCGGACAATTATTACTACATGCCAAAAACCGAATGTATCCTGTTTGAAATTGGCGTCTTTTTTCACGCGATTAAAGATTATAAAAATGCCCTCGAATATTATAAAAAAGCAAAAGAATATGTGGGTAATCAATTCGGCTTATTTTATAATATGGCGCTTTGCGAACATCATCTCAAAGATAATGCAGCGGCACTCGTGACATTTAAACATGCATTAGAACTCGATCCAGAATCGAAAGAAACGCAAGAATGGATCGAATTCATTGAAAAAGCACTCGCTGGGGGACCGGAGACGAAAGAATAAAATGGATCTGATGGAAACGGAATTTCTCATCGTTGGT
>JABDEF010000010.1:14944-31520 GCA_013287235.1 Gammaproteobacteria bacterium | reverse complement strand
AAGAGATGTTTGATCAACTGGGTTACTACCAAAGTGGTCAAGAATTCAAACCCCCACCACCGGATTGGGAAGGATTTTCTGGCTTTCAAGGGTTTTCGGATGACAATGTGGGTGGCTTTAGCGATTTTTTTGAAGCAATCTTTGGCGGTGCTCGAAGCCGTCCAGATGGGTTTCATACGAGGCATGCGGATTTTGCACGGCGCGGTAAAGATCAACATGCTAAGATTTCTATCAGTTTAGAAGAAGCATTTCATGGTGGCGCTAAAACCATTCAACTACAAGTCCCAGAAGTCGATGCCATGGGTCGTATTCAACATAAATTTCGCACCCTTAAAATTACCATTCCTGCCGGAACCATCACAGGACAACAAATGCGCTTAGCTAAACAAGGGTTACCTGGTACAGGAAAAGGCCAACCGGGCGATCTCTATTTAGAAATTGACGTGGAACCGCATCGTTATTTTACCTTACAAGGTCGAGATGTTTATTTAACACTGCCTTTAGCACCTTGGGAAGCCGCTTTAGGTGCAAAAGTAAAAGCCCCCACCTTAGCAGGGCCTGTGGAATTAAAAATACATCCGGGATCACAAGCCGGTCAAAAATTACGTTTAAAAGGTCGTGGCTTACCTGGAAAACCAGCACCAGGGGATGAATATATATTACTGCAAATTGTAACGCCTCCTCCAAGAACCGATGCAGATCGCGCGCTCTATGAAAAAATGTCAAAGGAAATGCCATTTAATCCTCGACAAACTTTAGAGGTACAAGGATGACCAAACAAGAATTTGCCCTGATTTCGATTGAAACGGAACCGGAAGTTACCTTTGAAGAATTGTGTGAGGCATTTGATCTCACACCGCACTTCATTGAAGAATTGATTGAATATGGTGCGATAGAGCCTTCCGGTTTTTCACGCAATAACTGGCGTTTTAATGGTTATCAATTACGACGGATACATCAGATAAAACGTCTGCATGAAGAATTAGAACTCAATTTACAGGGCGCTCTTGTCGCAGCCGATTTGATGGAGCAAATTGAAAATCTTCGATTCCAGGTGGAATTATTAGAAAAGCATCTGATGACAGCACATCTCAAATTTTAGTTTTAGAAAAAACCTCAATAAATCAAATACTTCCTATTTTCTGCTTCAGACTGTTTGATTTGAGCACGAAATTTAAGTATAATTTTTAATCTGTAATGAGGGGAAGGTAAAAATATGGCACAAAGCCATCAATCTTTTAAGAAACTATCCCAGGATACTGCACGCACTATCCAAAAGATCAATTGTAAAAGCACTTACAAATTAGAGGACGCGGACGCTAAGAAAATTTTTGCACAAGTAAAAAAAATTGCAGATTTTCCAGATAACAAGTTAATCAGAGAAAAAGTGGTTGCTCTAGATAAAATAACCAATCTGTACAGTGATAAATTAAAACAATTTCTAACGAATGATCATCCTAAAATTTTTGCAGAGCTCACCATCTTAGAAATAGATGCTCTTTTAAAATTAATGAACGCGTGGGGCCGCTACAACGAAGAAATCATACTTCTAATAACTTCAAGATGTCTATTCGTTAAAAGTCTAAAGACACAAGACATTCAAATAATTAATAGAATGGATGATCATATTAAACATATGAATGAAATAAAAAAGGCCCATGAACCAAAAAGACTCAGCACCGTATCAAAATGCATTGACGATAAGGATATTAAAACGATTTTGTCTACCGTTCCAACCCCAACCTCTCCTGAAGAATGCGAAATCCTTCTGAAGAGTGTATTAAAGACGCTTCGCAAATACGATATACCATCCGCAGTTTTAGAATTAAAAGCTTTATCAAAAAGTCCTTCTCTTCAACAATATTACAAAGCCTCCACTGACACTTCAGTAATGCTCTTTGAAAAATTAACAGAAAGATATAAAGATATAATAAAAAATAACAGCACTCATAAAACCGAAATAGAAGAAAAACTTTCTGTTATTATAATATTTATTCAAATATACGATATTTTATCTAAAGACAATTACAAGGAGCTAGCAACTCTTGCAACATTTCATTCCCACAGAGGGATGCTATGCGGTATTCAGGGCAAATCTGACTTGGCAGAAAAAGCTAAAAAAATATCTGAAGCAATAGCGGATCAATATAAAAAAGAGGATAAGCAATTTCTTGAAAATCATAAAAAACTTATAGCAGAAATAGAGGAGTCTGTATCAAACATAAATGAAAGCAACATTGATCCTTTTATAAAAAAACTTCAATCTCAATATGAAGATAAATTAATCCCAATTGATATATTGTACGATTACTCCTTAGCAGCATACTGGAATGCCGGCATAGCTTCTACTGAAACATTAAAATATTATAACCATCTAATAAAAAAAGAATATGAATTGATAAATCAAAATGATTTACATGAGAGGCATAAACTGGGCAAATTACTTTTGTATCGTGCCAAAATTTACGAGAAAAATGGATATTACGATGAAGCCATACGAGATTTAAACAAAATTCTCATTGATCAAAAATTTGACGAACAAATGCGAGCACAAGCGAAACCTTTACAAAAATGGTTACTTGATAAATGCATAGAGGAAAGTATTCAAAATCCTGACATTTCACACCAAGATCGTATAATACAATTAGAAAATTTATTTTCATTCGCAAAAAATCTTAAAAATGAAACTTTTTTAAAAAGATATGAAGAGTATTCAAAATTAATTATAAATCGCTATTTTATGCAGCATGATAAAGCTATTGAATACTATCATCTATGTTCGAAATATAACCTCGATAAAAATATAACCGCCATCCCTCTATTGCACCGCGGCTTATGCTATTTACATTCTTCAGATGATAAAAAAGGAATGAAAGATTTAAAAGCAGCAATTGATATATTAATTAATAATAAAAATAATTACAGAGAAGAAGATATTAGATTTGTATATACTGAGCTGCGAAAAGTCATGCTCAAAAAACACGACTTCGCTACACAACTAATTAAAACATTAAAAGAATATTTCCCTATGCCAAAAAAATTAGAAGTTGATTTTTATCATTCGCATGCGACAAAATTAATGAAATCAAACGATCTTCTTGAGGCCAAAAAAGTTTTTGAACAAGCTCTTTCATTAACCACACCAGAGGAAGAAATATATCATAAAACTCAAGAATGCCTGCAAAAAATTGTTGAACGCTTAAAAGAAAAAGAAAACAAATACATTCAATTACTAGAAGAACAAGAAGTAGAAACAGATCCTAAAAGAAGTTCAAAACCTATACCTCGAAAAGTCGCTCAAAAACCCAAAAAACAAAAGAAAATAAAAGAAAAAAATACAGAAAAAAAACCACCCACTCAAGAAGATTCAAAATGGAATTCTTTAAAAGTAAATGTTACTACTATCCTTTCAGAAGCAAAAAAAATTGCTGGAGAAGACAAAATATCGAATAATCATTATTATGATATTATCAAGCGTATAAATAATATAGAACACGAACCGACTTTAGAAAAAATACCGGAAAAAAACCATCGGCATAGCAAGTTGAAGAAAAAAATATATAAAAGTTTAAACAAAGCAAAAAAAATTCTCGAGCCTATTCCTGACAAAATTCAAGAAAAAATAGTAGCAGAAAAAAAATCATTAGACGACTTCGCCATTCAAAAGACTGAAGAAAACTTAAAAGCTGTGATAAACGAAAATAAGCAAAACCAGGATTCATTAGAAAAAAAAGATGCTGGTATTCAAAAGATTAAAATATTACTCGAAAAAACCAGGATTAACTTACAAAACGCACTATCAACTTATTATAGTGCTAAAAAATTAGGAAATAAAGATTTGATTACCAGAACAACAAATGCTCGTAAAATTGCTAATCAAACACATCAAAAGGCAAAAAAATTATTAGAGAAAAATGAAAAAGAAAGAGCTAAACAAAATAGGAATGTTAAACCAAAACTCAATATAATCAATGATAAAAAAGAAGTTTTATCAGTCCCTGCTTCTATTGATAATACACCTCCTAATGGTGCTCGCGCATTTCAAACGTTTTTTATCAAAACGGCATTTCCTTCTTCGGGAAACAATTCACGCACCATCGCTGAGTTAGAGATTGGGTTAAAGAAAGGTGAAGCATTTACTTTTGCGACAGAATTAGAGTGGATACATGCTCTTCAAAAAGAACTTGCAAAATATAAATGTTCTTTAATCATGCGCTCCAGTGTCAATGCGCTTGCGATACAACAATATGTACGCCCTGACAAGCCCTTGTCTTCTTCTCAAATTAAAGATATCGATTTTTATATCCCATATGACAAGGAAGGAGTAGAATCTGGCAACATTAAAAAGATTTTACAAAATTTTGGATTTACCATAACGGACGATTTACCTAATCCTTATCATCAAAATTTTGTTTGCCATCGCAAAAGAGCGGATGGATCACGCATGTCCTATGAAATAACCCTCAGAACATCTCCAGAATATGTTAGCACTAATCTTTCTGATTTAAAAAACTCTGAAATTATATTATCTGAAGAAAAAATTGCTAGTGGTGATAACGATGTTTTACACATTCCTCTCAAAAATGGACTTTATGCAAATGTTTATCACTACCAAGGTATAAAAAAGATTTTTGAGGAAGACTGCTTTGAAACACGATTACCCGATTTGAGTGATCCTGATATGCATCTTCATGAATTTTTTGCACGTACTTTTAAAGATTGTAAATTTGCACAACGGGAATTAGGGATATCAAAAATAGGACCAAATGCATCTAAAGCCTTATTTGACCCCGATTATATTAAAGAATTCTTTTCTCGTCGATATGATAATATGTACTTAAAAAAATCTTGCTATTTAGAAATCATTGGATTAATTCGAGATAAATGTTTTCCGGAAGCAAAACTTCATCTTCAAGCTTTTTTAATGGAAGTATTGGAATTTCATCTTAAATTAAATGATATTTCTCTAGGAGAAGACGATATATGCAAGAAGACCATTATTGAACATATGTCAAATTTCATACAATCGTTATTCGTGAATTCTTCTGAAAACAACAAAAACGAATTAACTGAAAAATTTTATTATGCAGTGAAATTTTGCATGGATGAGGTAAATACATTTTCTAATAATAAAATAATCTGTTCTAAGAAGCGATTTTCGGATCTTGTTTCTGCTCGTCTAATCAAATACTCTATAGATACTGAGCAAGAATATCGAGCCCAATTTACTCAATTCTTGCAAGAAAATTTTAATAAGACAGAAGAAAAACAGCAAGCTTCGCCTTTAAACGGGCTCTCTATTTTCACCAACACGACAGATATTGCTAACGATGCAGCGCTTGCAGCAAAACTGCAAGAGGCTGAGTTTTCAAATCAAACAATAGAATCCACCAATAAATATCCATTTTATTCATCTAATAATGCATTCTGCTATTTTTCATCTAATACTCTCGATGAAAAAAAATTCTCACCCTCTAACATCCTTCCATGCAATGATGATGAATCCTTTGCTTTGGCCGTCCAAGATGCAGAGTATAGTCCTACAACGCAGGAATCTAGCAGCGCTTCATCTTCTTCGTCATCGAGCAATTCCACTATGTCTTCAACGAGGGAAACAACCAACATAGTCGTAAGCCGCTAAACAAGAAAAATACTAAAATAAATGTAAATATAGGATTTCAGATAAGTCTTTTGGTAAAAAGCGACCAAAAGACTTCTCTGAAACACTATAGCCTCTCTTAGGATCACATAACCCTGCTTTGAATTTTATGTGGCACGCGACTTTTCGTTTCTAAAATCTCTTTTTTAATGATTTCCATTTTTTCGCTATAAATTTTTTTCTGCCATTCAGGATTTTTACGGCACTCAGCAATCTCACTCGGATTCAATCTCAATAATAGTTGAAAATAAGTATTTAAATCTTCTTTTTTCTCACAAAAAAACGTTCCGTTTTTCACAATATTTAATAATTGCAATTTAATTTGTTTTGATACACCGCTTGTCCGTGACAGATAACTTTTATTTTTTGATTTAACATTTTCATATTCTAAAGATTCTAATACTTGATGCGTTTTTTTTAAAAAAAGTTGAAATCCTTCAATCGGATCATATTTCCCATTCGCAACATTTTGCAAAATCTCTAAACCTCTTTTTCGTAATTCCGAAGGATATTTTATTTTTCCTTCAAGAATCATATCCAATTGATTCACAAAAGCAGGTAATTCAACCGTTGCGTTCATGGTATCCATAAAATGGGTATTCGCAAAAATACTTTCTTTTGCATCACTTGCAGGATGAATTAATGTTGGAAATAAATTGCTATGACAAGCATGCGTGACCGTTTGACGTTCTGATGTTTTTCGACCTCTTCCATGCTGTAAAATCGTATCTCCTTGTTTAAGCGGCAGTTGCGTATTGTAAATTGCAATTAAAAGATAAAAATAAATATCAACGCGCAGTGACGCATGTTCTTTCAAATTATCTTTACAAATATTAAATAATGCATCGGGATCTTTTTTTAATTGCGTTAAATGCTCTTTGGTCACAGGAAGCTCAAGTGCAGCGGTCACGTTTTTTTTATAAGCAGTCGTATACCGTACCTTTTTTGGAGGGCGGATTTTGGGTGGATTTGATGGTACAATAGGCACTTCTTCTGTTGGGACGGATGGCGGAACCTCGTGACTTGGGTTTTTATTATCCAAAGGGGGCGGTGGTCCAATCGGCTTAGGTGCGATGAGATTCTGTGCCTTTTCCGCAATACGGTTAAAATAATAATATAAATTTCTTAACATATGACATCCTTTTCAATATGGAAATATGCCCGCTCGAGGTATATCATCGAAACAGATTTTATTGAGTGAGTCAACGCATGGAAAATAGTTTTAAAAAAATATTAGAAGGCTACGAATTATTTAGAGAGAAATATACGCTGGGTGATCAATCTATCATGCAATATCTTTCTTATTATGGCCAAGAACCTGAAGTCATGGTTGTTGCATGCTGCGATTCCCGTGTCGATCCTGCATTGATACTGCAATGTGATCCCGGTGATTTATTTGTCGTTCGCAATGTAGCAAATATTATTCCGCCTTTTGAAAAAGATGAAGCACATCATGGAACAAGTGCCGCCTTAGAATTTGGTATCCGCATTTTAAAAATTAAACACCTTATTTTACTTGGACACAGTCAATGTGGTGGTATACAAGCATTACAAAAGAAAACAAATGACAATGATTTTATTACCCATTGGGTTTCCTTAATTGAAACAAAAGAAAACCTGCAAAATCTCGATGATTATGCGAAAGAAGCGCTGCATCAATCTTATCAAAATTGTTTGACGTTCCCTTGGATTAAAGAAAATCTCACAGAAAAAAAATTAATTATTCATTTATGGTTTTTTGATATTAAAACGGGACAAATTTTTACTTATTCACATTCGAAAAACATTTATCAACCGTTAGAAGCATGAATCGACTTATTTCCATTGCACCCATGATGAATTATACCGATCGCCATGAACGGTATTTTTTACGATTGATTTCACCACATGCACTTCTCTACACAGAAATGATCACGACAGGTGCACTGCTGCACGGCGATTACAAGCGCTTTCTCCGGTTTTCATCAGAAGAACATCCTATCGCATTGCAATTAGGCGGCAACGATCCAGAAAAACTTAAAGATTGCGCAAAAATGGGAGAGGATTTTGGGTTTAATGAAATCAATTTGAATGTCGGCTGTCCCAGTGACAGAGTAAAATCAGGACAATTTGGCGCATGTTTAATGCTTCAACCTGCCCTCGTTGCAGAATGTGTGGCTACCATGTCAAATGCTATCAAGATCCCTGTCTCCATTAAATGCCGTATCGGGGTTGATCATACCGATTCTTATGAAGCACTCGCTGCATTCATCCGACGTATTGCAGATGCAGGCGCTCGTGTTTTCATCATCCATGCTCGAAAAGCGTGGTTACAAGGATTAAGCCCTAAACAAAATCGTGAAATACCGCCCTTACGATACGAAATGGTACATCAAATCAAGCAAGATTTTCCCCACTTAGCCATCATTATCAACGGAGGCATCACAACGTTAGATGCCATTGATTTTCACTTAACAAAAGTAGACGGCGTCATGTTAGGGCGTTTTCCTTATGCAAATCCTTATTTTTTGCACAGCATCGAAGAAAAATATTTTAAAGAACATCATATCCCTCTCGATCGTTTTGAAATTATCGAAAAACTCATCCCTTATGTGGAAAAAGAATTACGAGAAAATGTGAGATTATCTAATATCACACGTCATATTCTTGGACTATTTCATGGTCAAAAAGGTGGGCGTCTATGGAGACGGCGTTTAAGTGAAAAATCGTCGAATTATGGTATTGATGTGATAAAAAGTGCCTTAGAAAAAGTCAGATCTGCTCAAGAATAAATAAAATTTTGTAATTTTCAACCCGCACCGCGCACACAAGTGACTTCAAGATCATGTTTATTTTGAAAAAGTACAAGCAAGTAAAGAAAGCGATAGAGCCTTTATCATATGCAGCTCCTTATGAAAAGTTTCTACTTGTCATATTTATATTTTACTTCTATAAGTTATTTTTTGCGATAGGCGAATGTAGGACAGATGAGATGCACTTTTTACATCGTAATCCGCCTATTTTGGTGGATTACAATGCAAAAAGCGCATCTCATCCGCCCTGGAAAACTCGGATCTTTTTTGCGATATAAGCAGCTGATTGCTCAAATCATTTTATTTGGCTCTCAAAAATAGCTTAAATTATGACTTAAAAACAGCCTTCCGAAAAAGCTTGCTCTTCCATAAACAATCCAATAAAGTATTGACATTAAGGATTTTTACCCGCGTAAGGAGACGTTTCATGAGATTTAAGCAATTGACATTGCTCACGATGATAGCAGTGTTATTCAGCACTTCCGCGTTTGCTTCCTATAATGAATATATATTTATTTAAAAAAAATAATTTTTGGATATTAGATTTTTTCCTGCTTGCTTTATTCACCGGGTCATTATTTTTTATCTATTTAGGATCACGTCCTTTAACTGTGCCTGATGAAGGAAATTATGCTGAAATCATTCGAGAAATGGCAGCAAGTAGAAATTGGATCACCCCTTATCTCAATGAAATTAAATTTTTCGAAAAACCCATTTTATTATATTGGTTAGGCACCATTGCAATCAAAATAGGTGGGGTATCCATTTGGTCGCTTCGTAGTGTTAACGCAGTCCTTGCATTATTTCTTTGTTTATTTACCTATTTTACAGGAAGAAAAATATATAACCGAAAAACAGGTATTTTATCCGCTTTAATCTTAAGCACCACACTTTTATTTTTTATATTTGCACAAAATATCACGACAGATATGCCGGTCGCCGTTTTTACAACGATCACTTTATGGTGTTTTTTATTGGGTGTTCACGCTCAAAATCGTGCTCGATTTTTATATTTGACACTGGCCGCGGCTTCATCTGGATTTGCAGTACTTTCCAAAGGATTGATCGGAATTATTTTACCCGCGATGATCATTTTGTTTTGGATGATTTGGGTAAAAGAATATAAATTATTAAAAAAAGTTTATTTCACTTGGTGCATATTCATTTTTTTAAGCATAGCATTGCCTTGGCATTTAATTGTTACCTTAAAAAATCCTGAATTTTTATATATTTATTTTTTTAAACATCATTTATTGCGTTTTGCAACAAAGACGGTTGGACATCCGGAACCTTTCTGGTTTTATTTGCCTGTGTTATGCATGGGCTTTTTTCCATGGATTGTATTTTTGCCAAAAACGATTCAATACGCGCGCTCTAAAAATGATAATTTTCTTTTAATATGGGCGATGGTTATTTTAATTTTTTTTACGATTGCAACGTCTAAATTAACTTCTTATATTTTGCCTGCTATCCCTCCACTCGCGTTATTAACCGCAAAATATATCTCTCATCAATTAGATAAACCTTCTCATGAAGAATTAAAATTTGAGTTTACATTGATCTTTATTTTTATGTGTATATTGGCATTAACATTGGATTTTTTACCCGAATATTGGCCAATTCCAAATAAAGAAATTTCCATCTACCACCTATGGGCTGTCTCAGGTATTCTTTTTACGGGTTCTTTTATTAGTTTGATCTTTGCAAAAAAAAATCTTTATACGCAGGCGCTCATTTCTACCTTTCTTACGGTATCACTAACGCTCGTGATATTAAAAAATGCCATGATATATTTAGACACGCAATCCATTAAAACTCTCTCTCACTTCTTAAAACCTTTATTAAAACCAAATGATAAAGTCGTTGTCTATCATCATTATTTTCAAGATTTGCCTTTTTATCTTCAAGAAAAAATTTACGTTGTCGAAAGTCGTAAATTGTTTAGGAATGGCATGAATTATCAAAATGCACATGATTGGTTGATGGATGAAAATAATTTCAAAAAACTCTGGGAAAGCCATCAAAGGGTTTATGCGATGATGCGAATGCAAGATTTTAATACGTTCACATCACGATATGCCAATGTCAAATATCATATATTAGGTAAAACCTTGTCCAGTGTCTTAGTGATAAATGAATGATATAATGGTATTTTTTATGATGGGCATACCATGAAAATTTGGCAATATGATATCACATGTGAAGAAATGAATTTGCGCGGTAACAATACGATGTCAGATTTTTTAAAAATTGAATTTATTGAAATTGGCGATAATTATCTCATGGCAAAAATGCCAGTGAATGAGCGCACAAAACAACCTATTGGCATTATGCATGGCGGTGCTTCTTGTGTACTCGCTGAAACCGTCGGGAGTACCGCAGCCAATTACTGTGTCAATCGTGACGCACACTATTGTGTTGGGCTTGACATTAACACCAATCACGTGCGATCTATTAAAGAAGGTTTTGTGATTGCCAAAGCAACGCCTTATCATTTAGGTAGATTAACGCAAGTATGGGGAATTGAAATTTCGAATGCAGAAAATCAACTCATTTCAATCAACCGACTTACGATGGCAGTTCTTTCAAAATAACATTTTAAAAACATTCATAATGGACTAACTATGTTTAAATTATTTGGATATGGTGAAAAAACAGAAGAGGATGATAAAAAAAAACATCCTCTTGATTTAAAAAAAGAATCAGATCGTATCCGAGAAAAATATAAGTCTAAACGAATAGCTGAAGATTCGACTATTAAGATTGATCATACTCCCATTAAAACGCTCTATTTGGATGAAATCACAGGTAATGAGGATATCAAAAACGAATCTCATACTATCAATATTTCACTCGATTTTAAAGAAAAAGGCATCGGCGGTCATCAAAAAGAATTGCAGCAATTAATCAGAGAAGCATTTTCTTCTCGTATCAGCAATGAATATTCAGAAGCCTACGGCATAAAACATACAAAAGGGATTTTATTATATGGACCACCGGGGACAGGTAAAACGCTGATTGCTCGTGAAATAGGGAAAATGTTTAAAGCAACGCTCAAAGTCGTCAATGGTCCTGAATTAAAAAATAAATACGTAGGACAATCTTCTGAAAATTTGCGGCATATTTTTGAAGAAGCCATTCGTGACTTTAAACTCCATGGTATCCATAGCCAATTACACGTGATCGTATTTGATGAAATCGATGCTCTGTTTCCACATCGCAACGGTAAAGAAGGCGGTTCGAATGTGGATGATGAAATGGTTTCACAATTATTAACACTTTTAGATGGTTATGATTCCCCTCAAAATATCCTGGTCATTGGCATTACGAATCGAAAAGATTTAATCGATACAGCGCTTTTACGTCCCGGTAGATTATCTGTTCATATACCCATCAAATTACCCAATGAAGAAGATAGATTTGATATTTTGAATATCAAAACAAAAACAATGCGTCAAAATAATTTATTAGATAAAAATGTTAACTTTAAATTACTCGCCATAAAAACCGAAAATTATACGGGTGCCGAACTTGAAGAGTTAGTCAAAAAAGCCTCGCAATATGCGATGCTAAAAAATTTCAAAGTAAACACTTTAAAATTAGAACTCAAAGATCAAATTAAAAACAAAAATGATTTAGCCAAAGTGACTGTAGATCATTTTAACGAAGCCTTGACTGAAATTACACCCACCTTCGGTATGGGTGATCATCTGCTCACTTTTAGCAAAGACAATTATCTCGTTTATAGTCAAGAACTACAACAAATCATATCGGATTTTCAATTATCCATTCAAACGCTCAAAGATGATCGCGCATTAAAAAAAATATCCTTGTTAATTGGAGGGAATTGCGGTACTGGAAAAACAGATCTCGCAAAATATTTAGCGCACGTATCCGGAGCAAAATATATTAAAACGATATCGATCAACAAAATGTTACACCTTTCCGAAAAAGAGCAACTACAGTGGATTGATGAAGAATTCGGAAATGCAAAATATGCTAAACTCAGTATCATTATTTTAGATGATCTTGAAAACCTTCTTCTTGCAGATTCACAATTTATGACTTACAACAATCGCCTACGTTTAAAATATATTGAGCTTCTCAAAAACGAAGATCTCCCACTCGATAATAAATGTATCATCATCGCAACGACCTCTAACAAAAAATTCTTGGAAAACTGTCATTTATTAAAATTATTCAATGAAATCAAAAAGATAGATGGAATAAAGCTAAACCACAATAATATTAAAATCATCGCAGGATTCTTAAGCTTCAAGGTGACATTTGGCAAAAATTTACAAAATGAAATCCCCGAAATGCGAATTCCATTACGCGACTTTATTTATCACATGAAAAAATTTGTCACAAATGCTAAAGATAAAAACACACTCGATGTAAATCTCTTTGCCCAATATATGCAGGAAAATTTTGCATTTCAAAATATTTTTCAAGAATTGGATTTAAATACTGAGACTGAATTCAGCGAGCATAAATTAAAACTTTTAAGCTAACGTCGTCTCGGACAAGCGTCGTCCATTTTATTACTGAGTATTACAGTCCTATCACGACGCACGAGCCGGGATCCAGTTTTTTTGCAATTTAGAAAAGAAGTTATTATCGCTCGAATTGTCAGAGCCTGGTGAGCACCCGTGTCTCCGCATTTTTTTTGTTGCAGCACATAATAAAAATTATGCTTAGTATGTTATTATGCGTGGCAGAAATGCTAAATGAAAATACAAATGGCTTAGTCCATAAAATGAGGAAATTTACATGTTTCGTGTCTCAAAGCTTCCTAATAAAATTAGTAATAATATTAGCTATAGTCATAATATTAATCGCTTTTTAAAAAATACCAATCGTTTCATGACATATTCAAGATATCCTGATATAGAATATAAATTAAAAAATCTTGAGACATGTCGGCTCAGTGATCCAATTAAAGAATTAGAACGATTGAAAAAAAACCCTATTATTCATGACCGTCTTGCAAAAGTTAACGCTCATTACAGGACTTCATCAAGTTATTTCCATGAACTTCCTATGTTTCATCAAATCGCTTATGGAAGATCGCTTGAAGTTTTTGAAAAAATTAAAAAAACCCACTATGTCTTCCATCATGGGCAACCAGGTGGATTTTTAGTTTTAAATACATTAACTAAATTACTTTTAGAACCTATTAAACCAGGATTTCTAAAATTTGAAACTATTTTAAGACATCCTAGTTCACTTAAAGAACTTAAACAAGAAATGCACAATGTTGAATGGTATAAAAAAACTTTAACTTGGGAAAAAATACGTCAAACAACATTTATGCATGAAGCAACTGATCATAAATATACCGATTCTTTGGTTTCAGTTGATGGATATTTAGCATCCACAGATGAGTCAGAATCAGCTTTATCGTGTTTTTATAATAATGCGTATAGGAGTGGTGCTACCATTAGAGACAAGGTGATAGCTGAGATCGCGAAATATTATTTTCACGATATCAATATTCAAAGAAGTTTTATTGAAGCATATAATAATCTCACTGATAAATTTATATCAAGTGGAAATTTATATGCTATTTGTATTCCTAAAAAATATTTTAATGAATGTGGTTATTTGTCTTTGCCCTTTGGTGTTGCTGCAACGATAAACAAAAAAGACATTTCTGATATTCTTGAGAAAATGCAAGAAGAAATTATTCCGAGCAAGTGTGACTCTGAAAAAATAGATAAAACATTTTACCAAGTAAGGCTTTTAATACATAAACTTGATCCAGAGGAAGTTAAGATTTTTATATTTCCATCAATATCAGATGAGGAATTAAATAATATAGTAAAAGAAACATCAAATCTAATTAAATTATTTCGAAACTATTTGCAAATTGAGCCAGAAAAATCTTCTGCCACCGCATGGTTTGTAGAAAAACACTGCAAAAATAAGTCAGGGCGACTTTTTTAAAAAACAATATGAGACCCGTGTGCTCACCAGGCTCTGACAATACGAGCGAAGTAACTGATCTTGTCGCTGGCGCGAAATTAAAAACTGCTTTTTTGTAGGGCGTCCACCCTACATTTGAATTTCGCGCCAGCGACGATCTTACCTCTTGATGAAGAGATTACTCAGGCAAAAGATCCCGTCTAAGAGCATGACGGGACGACGTGGCGGCCTGGATCCCGACGACGCTTGTCCGGGATGACCCAAATTACACAAACAACTCCGGCCGATACTCAAAATGCATCGTATCATAATGATACCAATGCCCACCCCAAGCAAATCCCTCTTTCTCAAAAATTTCTACAATTTCCATAGGAATACGGTTATGCAAATGCGGTATGGTTTTTCCTTTCAATTTTTGTAAATCCCATAGCCAATAATTAGAATAATTGACATTAATATCGATCGCGATACCAAAACTATGTAAACTTAAATATTTTTCTTTAGCCACATTTCGCCAATAGAATCCACTCGCGGGCTTTATGACATATTTATGGTACGCGCGTGGTAGTTTTTCAAGTGCTTCTGATATGCGCATCAATCTTTTATCGACATCATTGACAGTAGTGACTCGCAAAGGATAGCGTTTTCCATAAATATTCGACATCCAATAAATGGTCACTAAATTTTTTCTCACTTCACTTTCTGTATTTCCATACATTTTTCGAAAAAAAGGATCACAATTGTTATTTATAAAGTCCGCATAAGAAATGTTTTCCATGGAAAAATCCCGATTTTTCGTATTGCCAAACCATTTTACTATGGATGAAAATGGATTGCGTACAACCATTTGCATCCCATCATTCCATGTGATGTAACTCCCCGTCACTTCACGAATACGGTTAGGATAAGCAACTTTTAATTTATCAAAATCATGCGGAAATGCTTTAAGACTGAAAACAGCGAGAATAATCAATAAAAATTTTTTTTTAACTTCCATGATTGAAAACTCCGGACTCCATTCCGATGATTTATTATATCGTATGATATAATAATAATAAAAGTTTTCCCATGAGAAGGGTCCAAATTCTTGCTAACAGTCTAACTGTTAGCTATACTAGCTAACCTTGTCCATTTTTAATAACTTTTTCTAATCTAAATCCCATTTTCCCGCTGCTATTAAAATTTAATAAAGTTGCCAACCACACCGCGTGAATATGTTCTGGAAATAAAGTATAGTATTTATCTTAAGTAATTTTGACAAATCTTCAAAAGCAAAATGGGTTTCGTTTTGCATACCTTCACATTTATTTTTACAAGACATTTCACCTACCTATTCAGCGGTAGCAGATTGACAATACTACTTTATCGATCATAATGAGAAGCATATTTATCTAATAGCACTCTTATCATTTTTTGATAGTGAGTATGCTTTTTTTCAGCTAACTCTTTAAAATAATCTACGCTAGCTTTGCTCAGCAGTAGCGTTACTTTAACGGACTCTTCTTTCATCACTAATTCTTCAGGCGATGGTAAAAAATCGGTCATTATTTTTACCTTACCAATTGATTCATCTGTGTATTTTTTTATCTTTTTGCGCTTTTTCATATATTTTCTTCCCCCGTCTCCAATAGCCCGCACCAATGATACGAATTACATTCTCTCTATAAGTAAATCGTACAGTCATTACACTATTTTCTATTTTACCAAAACAATAATATCGATTTTCCGCATAGCTGTGTTCAATATCTTCTGCAATGACCCGATGAGGATCAACAAAAGCATTTTGTGCTTCGTAAAAAGAAACACCGTGCTTTTTTGGTTTAATTGATTTTTATTTTCATCCCATTCAAAAGTAACTTTCATTATTTAATTCTATCATATATACATATAAAAAGCCATATCATTATATGGCTTATTAAAATTACTAAGTATAATTACCACAATGCGATTAAAAGGAAGATAATCTATCCTTAACAGAGGAAATGATTGTAGGCGGATCCATCAAATGCAGGATGGTTTTTCCTTTCAATTTTTGTAAATCCCATAGCCAATAATTAGAATAATTGACATTAATATCGATCGCGATATCAAAACTATGTAAACTTAAATATTTTTCTTTAGCCACATTTCGCCAATAGAATCCACTCGCGGGCTTTATGACATATTTATGGTACGCGCGTGGTAGTTTTTCAAGTGC
>JABDEF010000010.1:0-14844 GCA_013287235.1 Gammaproteobacteria bacterium | reverse complement strand
CTTAAATATTTTTCTTTAGCCACATTTCGCCAATAGAATCCACTCGCGGGCTTTATGACATATTTATGGTACGCGCGTGGTAGTTTTTCAAGTGCCTCTGATATGCGCATTAATTTTTTATCAACATCATTGACAGTGGTGACTCGCAAAGGATAGCGTTTTCCATAAATATTCGACATCCAATAAATGGTCACCAAATTTTTTCTCACTTCGCTTTCAGAGTTTTCGTACATTTTACGAAAAAAAGGGTCACAATTGTTATTTATAAAATCTGCATAAGAAATATTTTCCATGGAAAAATCCGTGATTTTAGGATTTCCAAACCATTTTTCGAAAAATGAAAAGGGATTACGTACAACCATTTGCATACCATCATCCCATGTGATGTAACTCCCCGTCACTTCACGAATGCGCTTATGGTAGGCAATTTTTAATTTATCAAAATCATGAGGAAATGCTTTAATACTGAGGACAACAAGAACAATCAATAAAAAATATTTTTTAACTATCATGGCGAGCACGCCGTGGATGGCTTTCTCCTGCAAATATTTTAAATACGCGACCTTTGAATGAATTAAAAAAATTATTCAAAAAATAGCACTTCACCTATACTGAAGAAGCGCCGCATCCTTTTTTGAGCGTATGATATGTTGCACTACTTCTAATTCCGTCAGAACATTTTTCTTAGGAATAAAATCGACAGTTATTTCGTCAGTTCTTTCGGCTTGATTACTGACATACAATGCTTTTCGCAGATAAATATCTGCCGATGTTGCTTGATTAACTCGGGTAAGCGCATATCCTAAATAATAATAACCTCTCTGTTGTTGACTGATGCTTAAATGCAGAAAATCTTTTTCAATATTTTTAAATATTTTTATCGCTGCATCATACTTTTTCTGATTCAACAAAGTCGTTGCTTGCATAAATTTTTCATGTATTTTTATAAACTTATCATCATATTGTGTCAGTGTAGAAATAGGAAATTCCGCAATTTCAGTTTGCAAAGCTAATTTTTTATAAATAGCATCTTTTTCATCTACAGGTAAAAGTACATTAGGAAAGCAGCGAGTATAAGACGTATTTGGAAATAATGTTTTATGTAATTTGGGTGTTATGGTTGGACTAATCTCTAATTCATTTGCAGACTCTTTTTCTCGTTTAATATCTCGTGAACTGATTAAACTGGTTAGAAATGAAAGTGCTGGCAAAGTGTTATGGATTAAAAAGTAATGCAAATTATAGGGCACTATAAAATGACGAGGATCTGTATCAGGATGATTATAAGGTTGCTGAACATCTGGTTTTCCTAAATTTACTCTTAGTGGAGAATACAAAGGAACAATATCTACAATAATATCCCAAATATTTACGCCAACTTCTCTAAGGCCTGGTATATCCAAAGGAGCACTTTCCAAAATAGCACTTTCTTCACCTAAAGATTTGTAAACAGTCAAAACTGGAACACCATTAAAAAAATCGTACTCTTCTAATTGCCATGCCAACATCAACCATTGTAGGGTATGAGTAAATTCTCCATGGGTGGTTTCTCGTAGCCCTGAATCCTTAAATAAATAGCCATTTCTAACTAATTCTAAAAATATGCCGGTACCTAATTCACCCTCTAATTTGACTAATTTTTTTCGAAAAAGAAAAGCTGCGATTTCGCGTTCTAAGACGTGACGTAAAATCTTCTGGTGCGCAGAATAAAATTTATCATCTTCGGCGGGTTTGATGATGAAATGACCCGAGCTATTAGTAGTAACCAAATCATATTTCTTTGCTTCTTCAATTAATAAACCATTAAGCTTAATTAATTGTTCGGTAACCTGCTCTCTATCAGACCAAAAAGCAGCCGCACCAGCGTATTGCTCGAGAAATGGAATGTTTTTCGAGGGTTTGATTTTTTTATTGTCTAAATTATATAGCATGTCGGAAGCGGTTATCTTTTTTAAAATTAAAGTTTTATATTCCTCTACTTTGTGTTTCGATGGCTGCCATTTGTGATTTTCCACTTTCTTTTCTTTTTCATCAGAATCGAAAACACTTATCGTGTATCGGGTAGAACTAGAACTCATACCTATTCCTCGTTATTTACTGATTAAATAATAAACAAAACTTTCATATTAGTCAAGTTTATGAGTTATTAATTGGACGCATAGCTAACAGTCTAACTGTTAGCTATGCTAATCGTTATACTGTTAGCTAAATAGAGGAATCACTCTTTTGGATAATCATGAAATAAATCAAATGCTTATAGAGGGAAATTAGTTTATTCATTATTATAATTATTAATTATCTTCAACGCCGCATTTTCCTGAAACCGCTCCGCTGCTTCAATATATTCAATCACGGTATTCACCTGCTTCCAACGGCCTTGACGCATAATTGCTGGAATTTGAACGCCTAAACGACTGGCACTCGTCGCCATGCCTCTTCGCAAACTATGACTGCTGAATTTATCTGCATGGGGAATCCCTGCATCGTGCGCCCGTTTTTTCAAAATATGATTGACTGAAAGTGGCGTAAGCGGAGATGCTTTTAATTTACCGCCTTTTTTTATTTCACGAAACAAAGGACCTCTTTCAATATTCGCCATCTTTAACCATTGATTTAATGCGGCAATAGGACAAAACAAACCTTTTCCGTAGGGGAGTGCACAGTATTGACCGCCATGTGTTTGATCGGTTTTTGATTGTGGAATTAAAATATCAATCCCTTGATCCTTCCATTCGATGTGTTCAACTTTTATTTGCACCAACTCACTACGACGAAACGCGCCACAAAAACCCATTTGTAACAGTGCATTATCTCGATACGCCGTCAATGAATCTTCTTTTTGCAGGAATTCAATGATGCATAATAAATCTTCAGGGGATAAGGGATAAGCTTTATCTTTTGGTTTGCCATGCACACGTATGATACCCGACAAGGTTTTTTGTACGGCAGGATGCTGCACAGGATCCACAAATCCTTGATATTGATGCCAGTTTTTGAGCGCTGTTAAACGTCGGCTCAACGTTCGTGCATTTAATTGAGCAGCATAGGCTTGCAAATATTCGACAATGATTTGCGGTGTCGCAGGTAATTTTCCTCCCCACGATTCAAAATGACGAATATCACTTTGATAAGCAATTCTTGTGTTATCGCTTGTGGCGGCTTTAATATAGGGATTATTAATCCAGGGTTGTAAAGCTTCCGAAATTTCAAGTGATTGCTTTTCGTCAGATGCTTCGATAAGAGTGCTGCTCATCAGATGCCACCTTTTTGTATTCAGATCAGAATAGCATACTGTTATTTCCCAAGCACTTGAAGCATTTCAATGTGTTGAAATTTTGTTATATTTCAATAATCTTGCGTATTAATAAATCATTTGTTATTATCTCGATCTATTCAAATAAAAGTGAGGAGTAATTGCTGTGACAACAACCAGGTTATTAAGTGAATCATTGAAAAACCAATTAATATATAAAAAAAAGTCAGCGAAGAAGATTATAGTAAGCTTTACTTGAAAGATTTATTTGAATGTGCTTGCATCAATGGACAATTTAATCGAAAAACTTCTAATCGTCGAGCAAATATTGAAAAAACATTGCTGACAAAAGTATCAGGACAATTCAATCCACACACACCTATTTTTTATTTAAGCCTCGGATCTGGTGGATTATTACAAGATTATTTTATTTGTCACTCATTGCTGTTAAGAGGATATCACTTAAAAATTTTTTTGATTGAACCGAAAAATAAAACAGAATCTATTCAAAAAGCACATGCTCAATTTGTTAAAGATTTAAATAATGTTGCAACAACAGTGCATAGTTATTCATCTATTCAAGATTATTTTAAATATCACTCTGATACCAAAATTCACATCGCAACTGCAATTGATTTTACGTTTCCTTACAAAGATTTTGAAGATTTAGCACTCACGCATCAAGCATTAGAAAACCAAGGTTTCTTTTATATTGCAATCGAAAAACAGGATTTTTTATTGCAAAAAAAAGATTGTGAATTGTCAAAAAATATTTACTCTTCAGATTTCATGGAATCGTTAAAAGAATGGTGGGGTTTGCCAGATCCAGAATTACATGCCATTACAAAAATACCTAGCATAAATAAAGTAGGATCGCCTGCTTGGCGTGGTGAAATTATTTTAAAAACGATGCCGGATATAGGTCGTGAAGTCCATATTGTAAAGACCATCTTAGGATATGCGGGTTTTTTCCGACCTGAAATGTTGCGAAAAAAAGAAGAACCATCTCAATCATCAAGATTTAATTATGAACTTGGATGCTAGTAGATCGTTTCGCTGATTCTGTCCTGTCATGCCAGCATAGAGTCAGTGAAATGCTGCACCATGCCTCGTCAACATTAAATTTTTAAGTCAATTCAAATACAATATCAATTTGATAAGTCTGAATCGCTTTAATATATTTGATAACATTTCGAAAAGGTGAAGCCTCTCGAACTGCCTTCAATGCTGCATTATCTAAGCTAGTCGTCCCCGAGCTCGATAACAATCGTAAATCACCAACACTTCCGTCATTGTATAAAATAAATCCGACCTTAACCCTGCCCTCTCGCTCCATCGCAAGTGCGCTTTCGGGGTATTGCTGCATTTTTTGAATGGCATCATGTAATAATGCGATCAATGGCTCTTTATCAACACCTTGATGCATATTGCCAGAATCCATGTCATTCCCGCGAAGGCGGGAATCCATCCGGATGGATTCCCGCCTTCGCGGGAATGACAGGTGTTTTTCTTGAATAGGTTTTACAATTTTTTCTTTTTTCACCAAATTTTTCTTTTCAACCACATGCAATGTCGGTGCATAAATATAAGAAGATAAAATGGGTTCACTATTACGCCCTAGCCTCTCTGGCAACGCAAAAACATGGAAACGCAAAAAAATTAACGAAAAGAAAACAAGATGTATGGTAATGGATGTCAAAAAATAATGTATCTTTTGCATTTATAGATCTATTGTTACAATTTTTATATATTAATATGATACGCGTTTGATTGCAATCTAGAAATCTCGGGCCAGAAGTCCCGTCTAAAAGCATGACGGGACGACGGTTAAAATATTTATGAATCCAACAGCGCTGGATGATTTATCACAATCACCGTAGCATCAAACATTGCAACAAAATTCTGTAACCCTTCTGGCGCATTCGTCGCACGTGCCAAAATATTCACATCATGCGAATGGGTATCTTGAATTAATTGTGCTGTTTTTTCGTCTCCGATTTCATAGGCAACCACGGCTAATTTCCAATCTTTAAATTGATCATAATTTTGCTGTAATAATTTTATCGCGGCATTTGTCGATAATACCGTATCTAAACGATCATCATGCGAACCTTGAACGCTGAGACCAAAGTGTTTTCCTGTTTCAGGTATAATTTGCCATAACCCCGCTGCTTTCACACGATTTTGATTTTCTGGTAATACGCGATATCCCGACTCCACCAATGGTAAGGCAAGAAAATCTTTTGGCATATCATTTTTCACCAAAACATCCTGAATGTAAGGTTGATACTGTTTCATTCTTTTTAATGCAAGTTGCATTTTTTGACGGAGTTTTTCATCATTTCGCATTTGATTAAGCGTTCCTAATACTTCCGGGGTAACTTTCACTTGCAAACGTTTATCCTGACTCGATTGGTGGACGAGTTGAGTCACTTCTAAAGCGGTGAGATCTCTCGATTTGCTATTGAATGCGTAAGCAGAAGACATCGCAATGAAAAAACATAATAAATAAGCCATCAAAAACGAAACATTTTTGCCTTGACGATAATGAAATAACATATTAATTCTCCTATAAAGTATGGATTTTGATAAAACATGCACGCCGAGCACACCTTCCGGAATTTCGCTCATCGAAGATGCGGAATGCATGAGACATTCTGCGTATGTTGTGGGCTTTGCTTTTTTACGCAAAATAACGGATTCATCACACGAAAATTCTTGTAATTCATGCATCTCTTTCGTCACAAAATACACGAAAGGATTCCAAAAACAAAATATTTTTAAAGCGGATAAAATATGATGCCATGTCGTATCCCCTTGTCGAATATGCTGTAATTCATGCTGACGCGCTAAGGTATTTTCTATAAAATTCAGCGGAATCATCACATAATGATATTTTAAAAAACGAAAGCAAAATGGCACATCAATGGTATCAGCAATGAGAATCTGCACATCATGCAGTTTATGTCGACCTATCGCTTTTGATTTAAGATTTCTTAAAAAAATAATATTTTTAATATATTTAAAAATAAAAAACGCGAATCCGATCCACCAAAATAGCATGCATAGTGCTCGCATAGAAATCTCATTTTCATGAGAGGATATTATTGGTACGGATTCAGTTATTGCGATAACATGATCATGCACAGAGGAAGCTGAATCGATTTTTAAAAAAGGATCCCATGCCAATGTGGAGTGCAAATTCGTTGGGATGAAGGTTATCACCCAGGGTATGAAAAGAAATAAAATCATAGATATGATTAAGGTATTTCTCATAAATTGTAATTTTTGCCATTGTGACCCTTTGTGATTTCCCCAACAAACAACTTTAAAAATAATAAAGCCAACGGCAATGCTGATATTGAATAATAAATAAGTATGTAAATAAATCATCGCTCGAGCTCCTTTTTTTTATTTTCAATGATTTTCTGAATTTCGGTAATCTCGTCAGTACTGATCGTATTTTTATTGACAAGATAAGAAACCAATTCGACAGCATTTCCTGAAAAAACTTGAGTAACCATTTTATTTAAAGTAAGCGTTGCAAATGTGGATTTATTCAATGCAGGGATATAAATATGTGTGCGCTTAAGCTTTCTTGTTTTGACTATCTTTTTTTGTTCGAGTATCCGAAGCATAGTGGAAACGGATGTATAGGCAAGATTTCTTTTTTGCGGTAGATGTTCCATCACATCGCGAACAGTTCCTTCTTCGATTTTCCAAAGAATTTCCATCAATTCGTGTTCTACGGGTGTTAAATGGTACTTGGTCATAAAGTTTCCTTTTTATTGAATGAGAAAACAATGATAACTAAATTTTTAGTTATTATCAACTAAAAGTTTAGTTTATTAAGGTAAGTAAACTGAAATAATTCCTTCCCCCCGCGAAGCGTGGGGGAAGGAATTTCTCATCTGCGGGATGACAGTTATTTACTTACTCATGCATAGGGATAGCCTTTTTTGCACAACACTCGCGTATTTTTGGCCAAAATCATGATAGAGAATTTTTACGGACTTTATTTCTTTGTTTCTAAAAAACATATAAGTTCCTTTTATTATCTTTGAAAATCACATATATTAACTTCTTGTCATTTTATGGATTTTCGACAAGGAAAACAAGGATTTACCTATGAGCAAAAAAACAAAGCAATTTACCACTTACCAAGAAGTGGGTAGTTATGTCAATGGATTCAAAAGATATTTCACCCCGGTGTTTCCAACAGACCCCGAAATCGTTTGTAAACAAATTAAATCCTATCTCAAAGGCAATGATCTCGATTTTATTTCTGAACTGCTTTCAAGTGATTTCGTTTACCGTAATGCTTTAAAAAAACAGGTATGGATAAATTCCCATCCGAAAGAGACTGATCAATTAAAAGAACAACATGAACTATATTGTGTACGACCTTTTCTTGAAGCATTATTTTATGAACGTCAATCATTATTTTTTCGATTAATATCTGACGTGATAGAATCAGAAAATATTGCTATTTATGAAATTTTTATTAAACACTTAGAACAAACGGACATTCCTAAAACGGCTTTATCTCCTTGGAAAGACACCACTTTTAAAAATGTTAAAAAAAGCATTATTGATATAGAAGAATATGGAAAAAAAATAAAAGCGATATCCGATAAAGGTTTTGATGCCATGTCCTTATCTCGAAATTTATCTCAGTTAGTGAAGAATCCGCCTGAACGAAAGGAAAATAATATCAACAAATCAAAAATAGAATGGTTACATTTTAAATTAAAATTCATGAATGAATTACATCAATATGACGCAAAGTTTGCACCACACCGCGGATGGAAGAAAATTGTTGCGAATTTTGCATCTTTCATATTTAGTGGATGTCTATTTAACGCATTTAATTATTGTCTCACAAGAAATTGGTGGTTCTGCAATCAAACGACAACAGAGGGAAAAATCAACAGATTGCATAAGTTAGTGAATAGTGATAATGGGATGGGATATTCTGTAAAGCGATAATTTTCCCTCACCCAACCCTCTCCGTTGAAATGCCAAATACTACAATAAAACGAGGACGGGAGAGGGTTTGGGTGAGGGAATTCAATAAGATCTACAAATTCTTTTCCACAAAATCCCAATTCACCAATTTCCAAAAGTTTTCCACATATTTCGGTCGCGCGTTACGATAATCAATATAATACGCATGCTCCCAAACATCGCAGGTTAATAGCGCCTTTTTATCCTGCGTCATCGGCGTTCCTGCATTACTCGTACTAATGATTTCAAGTTTGCCTTCTTTATTTTTCACCAGCCACGCCCAACCCGATCCGAAGGTTCCCACCGCTGTCTTTGTAAATTCGTTCTTAAAATCCTCCAATGAACCAAACGTTTTCTGAATGGCATCCGCTAATTTTCCACTCGGATCACCCTTGCTATCAGACGTCATACAATGCCAATAGAACGTATGATTCCATGCTTGTGCAGCATTATTGAAAATGGCACCATCCGATTTTTTAACTGTTTCTTCAAGAGAAGCATTGGCAAATGGGGTATCTTTAATTAATTCGTTCAATTTTGTGACATAAGCTTGATGATGCTTGCCATAATGATATTCTAAGGTTTCTTTTGAAATAGTGGGTGCCAAAGCATCCATGGCGTAAGGCAACTTAGGAAGTTCATGCGTCATGATTATTTCTCCGCTTTAAAAAGGTAAGCAAAGTGTATGAATCTATGTCTGACAAATCAAGTCCTTATGAGGCTGAGGCATTTCTTCCTGTTTTAGTTTTTTACGAAAAAAACAATTTTGATTATAACTTTTTCGATATTGATAATATTGATAAGCATAAAATCCAAGATATATAAGACCCCCTATGCCAAAACATAGACAGGATAACATCAAATGACAGGTGCTTAATGTCGGAGGGCTCGGAAGAGGAGTAGGCTGACATGGAGGAACGGGTTTTCGTTGGCACTTCTGCCCTTCGTCAGAAAGAACATGAGATTCTTTTTTTTCTTCTTCCGACTGGCAGGTGTCGAATGTCGAAGGCTTTGGAAGAGGATTATACTGATATGGAGGAACAGGTTTTCGTTGGCACGTTTGCCTTTCACGGGGAAGATAAGAAGGCTCTTTGCTTTCTTCTTCCAGCATAGGTCTGGGCTCTAAAACAAAATAAGGTACTGAAGGTTTGGCAAAAGTTTTAGGAAAAAATTGTTCAAAAGACTCTCGACAATCCAGATCCATTTGATTTAACTCTGCTGATTCTTGATGAAAATGTCGAACACGTTTTGCTTTTTCGTATTTTTCCCAATAACCACTCCATGGTAACTTTTTCCACATATTATTCAAAATTTGAATAATCGCATCTTTTCTTTCGAGTGTTTCAATTTTTTGTTTAAAACGTTCTTCATAAATGTTTTTATCAATCGTATCATGTGGTTTTTTTGTAACAATCGGACCCCTCCTTAATCCATCGTATGCTGCATCTAAATCATTCGCAATTGCATTTTTCCAACCTTTTTTTAAAGCATTTTCATATCTTTTTTGTATTTCTGACGAGTCCATTGTTAAATTTGGGAAAATAGGCATTTCAAGACTCAAATAAGGATATTCAATCTTGAGTGCCTCTATTTCTGCTTTTATCGCGATTTCATCAAACTTTATTTTTTCTTGTAAATCGCAATATGTACTTAACATTTTTTCAAGATGATCTTTCTTTTCATTGATACACATTGCTGAAATCGTGATATGTTCATTGCGAGCAATAGCAGTCAATATATCAGTTATCTCTTTTTCAAATTTCTTGATATTTTCCTGATGTTCATGAATACGTTTTTCATATTCGTCTTTTTTATATACATCAATAAAACAAGCGCGTTGTTTTCTTAAAATATTGACAATATTTTTCAAATCTTCTACAACCGTAATTTGCCCCGCTAAATCCAAATGATGGTTATACTTTTTATTAGCAATAACAACATCTTGCAAAAATACGTCTCGCAAAATATAAACTTGCTCATAATCTTCATAGATTGTTTTTAAAAAAAAGGGAAATTCACTATCCAATCCTTTTTTAATAGAAGTCCAATCCTCCTTACAATCCAATTTTTGGTTAAAATAATATTCTAGAAGAGTGGCTACTTTTTCATTAAATAAATCAATTTGAGCATTAACGCGTTTTACATAGCCATTATAATATCGAAAAATAAAATTGGTTTGTATAACTGATATTTCTTTCAAAGGAATAAGACTTTCATGATCCTCTGTCGAGGTTGCCATTTTCTTTAATTCTTTTAATTCCTTTTCTAAATTCTCACGCATCGATCTCACAGAGGAAAGAAAAAGAGCTAATTCTTTTTCAAGCGTTGGGATTTCTTTATCGAGCATTTTGTCCTCAACTTCATCAAATTCGCGCGCAAAAAATGTATGAAAGGCTTCAACTCTTTGACGAAATATTTCAGCGCGGTCTTTGAAGAGAGGCATAAACTCCCCAACAATATAATAGTTGTAATTACTAGTGTTTTAACACAAATTGAAATAAAAAGGGAAGGTTTTTTAAAAGAAGAAAAAGCAAAAGCAGGTAAGATCGAATGCCAAGAATATTAAGTGGATGTCTTGGTGATGTTTTAGGCTCCCTTCCAAGAAGGTGTGCACACCGCATCATCGCTCTGACTTCCATGGCATGTATTGTAGGGCTTCGATTCTTTACCTGCTCTTGTAATAAGTATAATCGCTCTTTTGCCAATTTCAAGTGATTCCTTAATTAAATAAGCCAATAAAAATCAATGAGTTATATTTCCACGCGGGCACGGGCACGATTAGTTCAGTGGCAACCGCTGAACAGATACAATTAAAGATTTATCAAACCGATTTTACTTCATTAGCTTATGCCCTCGGTAAAAATAAAGTGATTTCCAAAATGAAGCTTATCACTTTAAAACCGAAAGAAAAAATATTGGGTTGTCATTTGATCGGCATTAATGCAGATGAAATGCTGCAAGGATTTTCGGTTGCCATCAAAATGGGCGCCACAAAAAAAGATTTCGATAAAACGGTTGCGATTCATCCGACGAATGCGGAAGAACTTGTCACGATGATGTAGGTGTGTCATTGCGAGGAGCGGAGCCGACGTGGCAATCCAAGCGACTTTCTGGATTGCCACGTCGGCTCCGCTCCTCGCAATGACAATGTTCTTTTAAACCGACGCCCCTGTTTTTGGAATATCTTCTATCAATTCTTCCAACCTTCGAGAAGGCGCAAAAAAATCCCCTTGCATGATTTGGCAACCTAAACTTTTTAATATTTGCGTCGTTTCTTTATCCATCACACCCGATGCAATCGCTTGCAATCCAAGCGTATTGGCTAAAGCAATCATGAGTTTTATCACTTTTTCATTTGCTTCGATATCTTTCATCAATATCCTTGAAAGTTTGATATTACTAATAGGAAGTGTTGACAGCATACGCCATGAAATAGATGTATTTCCAAAATCACTGATGCCTAATTTAATACCCATTTTTTTTAACATACTTAAGGTTTTAAACATCACATGATCTTTTTCGAATAACGAATTTTCTGGAATTTCAAGTGCTAAACACGTCGGATCCATGTGTGTTTGTTTTAAAAGTTGTGCCAACTTAAAAATAAAATGTGGATTTTCTAATTGACGCGCCGAAACTGAAATAATGAGTGACTGTCCCTGACGCAAAAGAGGTTGCAATTGTTGAAATCCCAATAATGCTTGACGCATAAACCACTCACCAATCTCAAAGAGACTACCGGACTTTTCAGCCAATGACATAAAATCAGCAAAATCAATTAAACCATAAGTGGGATGCTGCCAATATAATATCGCCTCAATTGAATATATCGTGCGTGTTCCAAGATCAAATATCGGTTGATAATAAACAAAAAAGTCTTTAAAAACTTGATTGCTATTCAGCCCAGATACTAATGCGATTTCACGATAACTGCTTTTGTGGAATTCTGTCGAAAAATACTGAAACTGATTTACCCCAGACATTCTGGCTTGTTGTAATGCTTCTTCACCATGCAGCAATAATGTATCTAAGTTATCACCATTTTCAGGGTAAACAACAATACCCATAGATGCAGTAATATAAATTTCATTATTGTTTATAAGAAAAGGTTCTCCAATGATATTACGCAAACGTCCTACGACGTAACTCGTCATTTCTGGTTTAGAAAGCGGCGTCAACAATATTGCAAATTGATCCCCTTCAAAACGACAAACTATGTCTAATTTTCTGATACTGGTAGATAATCGCCCTGCTAGATCTTTTATGATTTGATCACCCGCTTTTCGCCCGAAAGCAATATTCAACATCCGAAAGTTATCTACATCAATAAATATAACCGCAAAAATTAATTTATGATTTTCACTTTTTTGTAATAATTCTTCGATTCGCTTTTCAAAAACTTTTCGCGTGTATAAACCTGTTAATGCATCTTTTGTGATATTTTCATCGATTTTGGATTGTAATTCGGCTAATTTTTTAATTTTTTCTTCTTTTTCATTTCTTTCAGATCCTACGTCTCTTTTTAATTTCTTCAGCGCTCGATTTTGAATTAAAAAAATATAGCTTAAAATTAACAAAAAAGTGATGCATATATACGAAAAAAGAAGCACTACATTCTCCTTAAGAAAACTCCATCACCCTCTCCCCTCGCAAAAAACGCTCCGGGAGAGGGGAACAACTACATTGCCGCAATATTCTCAGGCTTCACTTTTAAAACAAATTGACGGAAAGCTTCAAATTCATCTGCATTATTCGGAACCGGCAAAGGAGATGCCTTAAACACAGCATCTTTCGCTGAACGATCTAGCGCGACATCCCCGCTACTTTTCGTTAATTGAACATCTAAAACGACCCCGCCCGGCGCAAGTCGTATAAACAATTCTGCTGATAATTTTTTATTGATTTGCGGTGAAACTAACCAATGGCGGCTAATGGCTTGTAATATGAGCGCCTTATATTTATCTACCACACCTTGCATTTGTTGTGCACGTAAATTTTGCAGACGTTTTTGTTCTCGCAAAGCATTCTCGCGTGCCGTTTGTTCATGCAAATCCTGCATTTCTTTCAACAATGCATTTTGAACTTCTTTTTGATGTTTTTTCTTTTGTTCTATTTTTTCTTTTTGTAAATCTTCAAGTAATTGTTTTTGAATCATGGCTTCTTTTATTTTTTTGTCATTCTTTGGAATGATGACAGATGCTGTCTTTGGAGGTGTGGGCGTGGATTCAAGCTTTGTTTTGACAGGTGGTGGCTCGGGTTTTTTCGGAACGACTTTTGGAAGATCCTGGATTGTATTCGTAGGATTGATAGATTCTTCTATCAGCATGGCATCAATAATTTTGTCAGAATTTTTTAAAACAGGCATTATTTGATGCCATTCGAAACTCGCGATCAGCATGAACAAAACAATAGCATGAAGCAATATAGAAAAAATAAGGTGCTTTTGGTATTCCATGCGTCTAGTCATTTTTAACCAGAACTCTCATTAGGTTTTGACGGTTCGGTTATCAATCCAACACTTTTTGCACCTGCTTGCTGCAAAAGTACCATTGCTTCAACCACTTTTCCATAATTGGTATTCTTATCACCACGCACTAACACCGGACGTGATTCACCCGCTCTTTCACTCGCGCTCAATTGGGTCGCCACTAAATTACTCAATACACGCGGTGTAATAGGTTGCCCTGGTTTATCTGCTACATTTAAATAATAATTTCCTGACGCATCTACACTCACAATCAAGGGTTCTTTTTGATTAGGCGGTAATGCTTTTGATTCAGTTTTAGGCAATTCTACTTTTACCCCCTGCGTCAAAAGTGGTGTAGTGATCATAAAAATCACTAATAAAACCAGCATCACATCAATAAATGGCACCACATTAATTTCAGCGACGGGTTTTCGCGAACCGTGTTGATGAAAAAATGCCATTTTATTTCTCCTCTATTTTTTGTGCCTCACGTGATAAGATATTTGCAAATTCATCCTGAAAAGCATCAAAACGATTCAACAAACGACCAATATCCGTCGTATAACGGTTGTAAGCAATTACTGCAGGAATCGCTGCAAATAATCCCATCGCTGTTGCAATCAAAGCTTCTGCAATTCCGGGTGCTACCATCGAAACCGTTGCTTGCTGCACATTGGCCAAAGCACGAAACGAGATCATAATGCCCCACACCGTTCCAAAAAGGCCCACATAAGGACTAATGGAACCGACCGTTGCAATCATGGGTAAATGCAATTCCATGTTATCTTGTTCGCGCATTTGCGCGACCCGCATAGCGCGTTTGACACTTTCTAAAACGGCTTCCGCCGTCATGCCAACTTCTTGTTGCAACCGCAAGAATTCTTTAAAACCCGCTTTAAAAATAACAGGAAGCCCTTGCATATCCGTTTTATTTTTCAGTGTTGTAAAAAGCGTTTTCAAATCGCCGCCTGACCAGAAGGTATTTTCAAATTCTTCTGTATTATTTCGTATGGATTTGAGATAAAAAGCACGTTGTAATATAAATGTCCAAGAAATTATCGATGCGCCGACTAATAGGATGAGTACAATTTTTACTACAATGCCTGCGTTCATAAAA
>JABDEF010000009.1 GCA_013287235.1 Gammaproteobacteria bacterium | reverse complement strand
AGCAGGGGTTCTACTGGATGCCAGCTTAAAGCATGCTGGCATGACAATAGTGACGCGGCTACTCTTGATTTGAGTAGACGCTTTAATTTTTTACTGTATCAAATTTCTAATAATTTCAAATTGCTTTTGCAGAGCACCGCGATTGGAGCGCACAACATGATAAGCATTATCACCTGTGCGTTTACGATATTCATCATCTGCAAAAAATCGCAATACATGTTCTGCTAATTCTCCCGCATTATTAACGACATGCATACCTTGCGCAGATAATAATAATTGACTCACTTCCGAAAAATTAAAAAGCGTAGGTCCCGTTAAAACCGGTTTACGTAAAACTGCAGGCTCTAACATATTGTGACCGCCAACGGAGACAAAACTGCCGCCTACAAATGCGACATCGCTCACAGAATACATAAACAATAATTCACCCAGCGTATCCGCCATATAAACATCGGTATTTTCAGAACAGCGTTCTTGTTTACTGCGGACAACATAACTCATACCTTGTGCTTCTATCAGTGATGCAATTGATTGGCAGCGATCTGGATGACGCGGCGCTAAAATGAGAAGCGACTGCGGATATTTTTCTTTTATCAATTGATGCGCGCGCAAAACAATTTCGTCTTCCCCCGGATGCGTACTGGCGGCAATCCAAATTTTTCGTGTGACACCCAACTCTTCTCTAAACTGTTCTGCATTCACCTGCGGGACTTCAAGATCAAATTTAATATTGCCGGTTACACTCACTTTTTCTATCGGAAATCCGAGATCCATAAAGCGCTCAGCATCTTTGGAAGATTGCGCGGCTAAATGACCCACTGCCTTAAACATTTCGCGTGTGATACCTGATATGGCCGCATATCCCCTTCTAGACTTTTCAGACAGTCTCGCATTCATCACTAATAGAGGAATATTTTTTTCGCGGCATGCGGCAAAAAGATTGGGCCAAAGTTCGGTTTCAAATACAATGGCAATTTTAGGTTTCACTCTTGTTAAAAATCTTGAAACCGCATCGGGTAAATCATAAGGAATAAAAGCTTGTCTCGCGCTATCTCCAAAAATCGCTTTGACACGGGCAGCGCCTGTCGGCGTCATATTCGTGAGTAATACAGGATAATAGGGGAATTCTTTAATGACTGCCTTGATTAAAGGGGATGCCGCAATCGTTTCGCCCACAGACACCACATGTATCCAAATGCAATCTTCTATATGATGCGGGCAATAGCCTAAACGCTCTCCCCATTGCTTGCGATAACCTGGAATACGCCGAGAACGCCATAATAATCGTAAAAATACGAATGGTAGCGCGATATAAAATAATACTGTATATAAAAATCTCAAATTAGCTATCCTCAGAGAATATGCAATTATATCTTATTTAATAGAATTAAACCTGGTTTGTGAGTAAAATTATAGTTTATTCAGCACCCAATCGTGCCCGTGAGCGTGCCCGTGCCCGCGTGCGTCTTTTCTCCGGATAGGAAAAGACGCACGCGGGCACGGGCACGCTCACGGGCACGATAAAAGGACATTTCATGCACAATTATTTAATCGCACCCTCCCTTCTCGCTGCGGATTTTGCCCGTTTAGGCGATGAAGCACGTGCCGTTTTGGAAGCTGGCGCAGATGTCATACATCTTGATATTATGGATAATCACTATGTCCCAAATCTAACTTTCGGTCCTGTCATTTGTGAAGCATTGCGAAAATTCGGCATCAAATCCCCTATTGATGTACATCTCATGACCCGTCCTGTAGATCGGCTTATTACTGAATTTGCGAAAGCGGGTGCAACCTACATAACCTTTCATCCTGAAAGTTCCGACCACGTCGATCGCAGTTTAAATTTGATCATAGACCACGGATGCAAAGCGGGAATAGCGTTAAATCCGACAACCTCACTCGATTGCTTAACCTATCTATTGGACAAAATAGATATTCTTTTGCTAATGTCTGTTAACCCGGGTTTTGGCGGGCAAACATTTATTCCATACACGATTCCAAAACTACAAAAAGCCAGGGCTTTGATTGCTGAAAGCGGTAAAAACATACGCTTAAGCATTGATGGTGGCATCAAATCCAATAATATTTATGAAGCAGCCATTGCCGGTGCCGATATGTTTGTGGCAGGTTCTGCCATCTTTAGTCAACCAGATTATGCAAAAGTCATTCAAGACATGCGTCAAGCATTAAAAAAGGTAAAATAAATGCAAAAACCTAATCCACTCGGCGGTCTTCGCCATGTTGCATTTCTTGTGAAAAATTTCGATGCTTGTCTCAACTTTTATAGGAATCTTTTAGGCATGTCTATCGTTTGGCAGCCAGATGCTGATAATATTTATCTTTCCTCAGGTCTAGACAATTTAGCACTGCACCGAGCACCTCAAGATTTCTCTCCTTCAAAACATCAGCATCTTGATCATGTTGGATTCATTTTGAACAATCCTGAGGAAGTTGATCAATGGTATGAATACCTAAACCACCACTCCGTCGACATAAAAGCACTTCCCAAAAATCATAGAGATGGTACTCGCAGCTTCTATTGCGCGGACCCAGACGGAAATATTGTTCAAATGATTTACATTCCAAATATATAAGCCCATTTACCGGTCAAATCCAATTTTAGAATTCCGGTATAATATAGGTGTGTATTCAAAATTAATGAACGGAGGCAAGTATGGGTACCGATAATAATTTTGGTGGCAAAAATAAACCTGGCCAACCACAACAACCACACAAACCAAATCAAGGTGGGCAAACACCAGGTGGAATGGGTCAACAAAAAGGGGGTAAAGATTGGCAACAAGGAGGTTTTGGTGGCGGTAAAAAAGAAAAAGACGATCAAAATAGATAAAAATAACAATACGCCATTAGACCCTAACTGGGAACAGTTGGGGTTTTTTTTATCTCGCTGGTAAATTTCCTCATGACACTGTTATACTATAATTTAAGTGCTTTTACTGTAAGCCTTTCGTGGAGAAACTCTATGCTCCCACTATATAAGGTCATCGCATTTATCATTTTTTTAATTCCCTCTTTGGTTTTTGCAGCGACACAAGGGACTTTAGGGACTACGACTACAGGGACAGTTGGCATCTCAATTACTATACCTTCCTTAGTTCAACTGTGTGGATTAAGCGATATTACACTAGGCTCAACTTCCACATTTCCAGCGACAGGCGCTACAACAGCCGCTATTTATAGTAATACCGCATCACCTGCGGGCAGCTATCTTGTCACTGCAAGCAGCGCCAATGCATCGGGCACCACATTTCAAGTCGCGAATGGAAGCAATATGATCGCGTACAGTGCTTTTTGGGGTAATACCTCAGCAACCTCACCATCGATTGCACTTCAATCAGGCGTTCAAACAGTCCGGCAAACAGGCGGTAGTAATTCTAACTCCTTCAGTTGTAGCACTAGCGCTAACGCTAATTTCAATATCAGCTTTAGTGCTGCTCAAGCACAAGGGGCACCAGCATCAGTAACCCCTTATACCGATACCGTAACAATCCTAATCAACCCCTAACAAATATATATACCTCGCGCGGGCATATGCCCGCGCGAGGTATAGTGTAGGATTTTTTGTTTTTAATCATAATCCTGTTACACTGTCTTTTAGGTTTCACCCATGCTATCAGCCTTTGTGGAGAAACATTATGCACCCACTGTATAAGGTTATATTGTTTATTGTTTTTTTGAGTCCCTCATCTGTTTTTGCAGCAACACAAGGCACTTTAGGAACTACATCCACAGGCACAGTCAATATTTCAATTACCATACCTTCGTTGGTACAAATTTGTGGGTTAAATGATATTACACTAGGCACAACCTCCACATTTCCAGCGACAGGCGCTACAACAGCTGCTATTTACAGCAACACAGCATCACCCGCAGGCAGTTATCTTGTGACCGCAAGCAGCGCCAATGCATCGGGCACCACATTTCAAGTGGCAAATGGAAGCCATGTGATCGCATACAGTGCTTTTTGGGGTAATACCTCAGCAACCTCACCATCGATTGCACTTCAATCAGGCGTTCAAACAGTCCGGCAAACAGGTGGTAGTAATTCTAACTCTTTCAGTTGTAGCACTAGCGCTAACGCTAATTTCAATATCAGTTTTACTGCTGCCCAAGTACAAGGTGCACCACCCTCATTGACCTATACAGATACGGTAACAATTCTAATCAACCCTTAATTAAAATATGATAGAAAAAATCAAAAAGCCCTACATTTTACATCTATTCACCACCATCATTGCGAGCCAGGTGTATGCCGCTAACCCATCCACAGCTACAGTGACTGTCACCATTCCTGCTTTAGTACAAATCAGCGGACTGAGTGATATTTCGTTATCGCCGACCAATTTTGGTATCGCCGTGACAGGCAACACAACTGTTTGTATTTATACCAATGTCATCAGCCCCTTGGGAAGTTATTTTGTGACGGCAACAAGTGCCAACCCTTCTTCGGGTGCATTTCGGGTTGCTAATGGCAGCAATTTTATTACTTACAATGCCTTTTGGAATGGCACTTCATCGCCAACGCAAACCACTTCTCTGAGCTCAGGAACCAAAACGACACAACAATCCGGTGGAAATAGCGCATCACTCACTTGCAGCGGAACGCCAAATGCAAACTTCAACATTAGTCTTAGCAGCGCGCAGGTATTAGGCGCATCAGCGGCAACCTACACAGACACGGTCACACTCGTTATTTCACCTACGTAAGGTATAGAGCTTAATATTATTCCATGTTATCCTCACGACTCAGGATTGATTTTATGATATATCAATGGATTTTTTTAATATCGTTATGGTGTTTGTCCTTTGCCACATTTGCTGACATAGGCGTCAGCCCTATTATCGTTGATTTGATAGGTAAAGATGCTGATACTGAAATTGCTGTCAAAAATTTTGATACAAAAAATAATGCATATGTTGAAGTTACGCCTTATCGTTTAGTCCATCCAGCCAATCATGCCGCGCCTAAAAAAAGAGTACGTGATCCAGAAAAAGAGGGGTTATTGGTATTTCCTGCAAAATTAGTTTTATTACCAGGCCAAACCCAATTCGTGCGTATCATAAAAACAGCAAAATCTTTAACAAAAGACCAAGTGTATGAAGTGGATTTCATTCCAAAAGTTGCTACACGTCTTATCAGTCAAAAAACACCGGATGGACTGCAACTGGGAATTCGCATCATTGTGGGTTATGGGGCACGCATTACTTTGCGACCTGATAATCCATCTCCCTCCCTTTCTGTAAAAAGAGTGAATAACCAACTCATTATTAAGAATACAGGAAATACCTTACTGACTATTACTTCTTGTACACAACAAATTTCTCAAAAAAAGATGGAGATCCCTTTGGAGGCTTACACGCTTTTTGCTGGGCAAATGACTAAAAAAACATTAACGCGATTAACCCAAGTGACTTTAGAGGCTTCCTTTATGGGCAAATCACTAAACACATTTTACACGGATTGATGAAAAATTTTTTTTTAAAATGCATTATATTTTTTAATTGTTTCTTAGCCTTTTCTTCTTCCATTTTAGCAAAAACCGTGTTTGTTGATTCATCGCAGCCACCGCCTGGGTTTGAATTCGCGCAAACGAATCAGCACTTACGCGTGTCCGTATTATTTATGAATCAATACATTGGTTTTTATTATGTTACCATTCATGACGGTCAACTCAGATTCTATTCACCCAAGCAATTATTCTCACATCTACAAAATATTAAAAATAATAAAAATATATTACGTTTGCTAAAGAAATCCTTTCCTTTAAATATAGAATGTGCTGAAAATGGTATTGCAGCATTACCCCATGCTTGTGAGCAATTAAAAAGAAAATCTATTTATATTATTTACAATCCAGAACAAGAAACCGTCTACTTATACTTATCGCCCACCTATTTTAAAAAACCGACAAAAGAGAATATGTTAAACTTTATTCCTTACCCCACTTCTCGTTGGTCCTATATTAATAAACTCGGCGTGGCAGGCTCTTTCAGTAATGAAGATACCATTTTTTTATCACGCGTTTATTCTGGTTTACCTAACTATTACAATCTTTATTCTAATAATACCCTTGCTTATAAAAATAATAGCCTTATAGCAAATATTTCGCAGAATAATGGTATTAATGATGGACAGCATTTCCAAATTCAAAATTTATATGCGGAACATATTACAAGAGACAAAATCTATACCGCCGGTTATATTTTTAATGCGACTTCTCCTTTTCTACAATCTGAAGTTATCGTCGGTGCAGGGATGCAAACGACATTAGAAACGGTAAAAAATGCAGAAGCAATTATAGCAACCCCTTTAATTATTTTTATCCCTGAGGCATCCCCTGTAAATATTTTTAAAAACGAACAATTAATTTATTCTCAATATTTAGAAGCCGGTTATCAACGAATTAATACCGTAGGATTTCCTCAAGGGGGATATGATTTAACGATAAAAATAGGCGCAAACAATACCATACATCGTTTTTTTACCAAAGGTTTTTTTCTCCCCCCGGAACTTGCGCCACAATTTTATGTGATGGGCGGATATTTAACCAATGGATTGATTTTAGATACCTCTTTTAATTTTTTACCCAATGTACTCAATATTCCTGTATTGCAATCGGGGTTAAATAAAAGAATGAGTGAGCGCGTTGCCTTATTGGGAGATATTTTGTTGACATCTCATCAAGGATTACTGGATTTTGGTTTTACTTTTTATTTAGGAAATGTATTTGTTAAAACGGCAGGACTGATCACCACAAAAAATAATTACGGTATTTATACCATGTTAAATACGCAAATGAAGCGATTAAACTTCAGTTTGATTGCAACAAAAATTTTCTATCAAAACAAAAATCCTGATAATTTTTTTCTTAGTAATTTAACAGATAATGATTCTACCTCTATTACTTATCGTTTATCCGATCGGAGTTTTTTAGGTCTACAAGGAAATTATAATAAAAGTTTAGATCAACCCCATTCTTATAATGCAGGCATTTTTTATCAACGACAACTCGGCAATTATAAAGACATGAACTTTTTCTTTAATGCAGCCTACAACAAAGCGATTTATGTGGGTGATAGTTATAATCTTAGTTTAACGATGAATTTTAGTCATGGAAAATTGGCTGGCACAGAATCTTTGTTATGGCAACATCAACTTAAGAACAATCAAGACGAGCAACTGGCGATCCCCGTCGTTCTTCAAGGGAGTACCGTTTATTCTCATCAAAATGAACAAGAAATTGGGTATTCCGTTAATGAAATCCATACGATTTCACCGACGGTCGCTTCTCTCGCAAGCACGTATAATTACACTGCACCGCAAGGTTTTGTGGCAACCTATGCGAATTATAATCGCACTAAAGGTGAAAGATATACTGTAGGATATGGTGGGAATCTTGAAACAGAACTTGCCGTCACGCAAAATGGTATGCGTTTTAATGGTGTACGCAGAGGCAATACTGCAGGAATTATGGTACGCATTAACACGGGTCATGCGGATAATACCTCACAATTTGCTTTATTAGATGAAAATAATCGTAAAATTGCTGTCCTTCCCGCAAATAAAAAAGTATTTATTTCAATCCCTGGGTTTACCGATCAGAATTATACTTTGGTTAACCTCTCAAAAACGGATTATTTCATTCGAGAACCCATGCGACATATTACTTTATATCCTGGTAATATCGGTTACTATGAATGGAAAGTAGAGAAACGAATCATTGTCATCGGTCATGCGCTGATAAAACATCGACCTCTCGCGAATACTTGGATACATGCCGGTAAAAACGGGATCTTCAGTGATAGTGAAGGATATTTTCAATTAGAATTGTCGCAAAATACAAAAACGCTAATGGCAGAAGATATTTGTAAAATCCATTTACCTAAACTTAATATCAATAAAGGTTATTTATATATTGGAGATATATCATGTACTTAACTGGAAGAAGTGACAATTTCAAAATTTCGTTATTTTTGTATCTCTTCAGCGTCACTATTGTCATGCCAGCATGCTTTAAGCTGGCATCCAGCAGGGGTTCTACTGGATGCCAGCTTAAAGCATGCTGGCATGACAATAGTGACGTGGCTATTTACACACTTGATCTGACACGCTCCTCTGGATTGCGTCACCTCGTAAAAAACACTCGGCTCGCAATGACGCTGAAAAGATACTTATTTTTTTTATTTTTACTGATATTGCCTTTTCATCACGCAGCATCTTATCAACTCACCGGTGTCAATACGACTTTTAATTTTGGAACCATTGCTTCTCCATTTCCAGATTTAACATTAACAAACAGTGGCATTTGTGTTGGCTACACCGTGGTGGTTGAGCCAAGCACTTACTTTGTTAAAGCCACCAGCAGCAGTAGTTCTTCTACTGTATTTCAAATGACTAATACGAGTAATAGTGCTTTTACATTAAGTTATTCTGTGGCTTGGGCTGGCACGTCAGGCGGTTCACCCACTTTTGTTTCCTTGTCCTCCGGACAAAATTCATCTACCACTTTTAATGCCGCACTGCTTGGTGCGCTTACCTGTTCTTTACTTCCGCCCAATGCAACTTTACAGCTGCAACTGTTAAATGCAAATCAAGTATTGGCAAAACAAGGCAGTTATACCGATACACTTACGATTTTGATTGTTGCCTCGTAAGTTATTACTTCTCATCTTTCTTATCATCTTCTTTATTATCTCTCACAAAACTCTGCGGTCCAATGCGTGGTGTTGTCGCAAAAGGTGTAGGAGCAAACGATTGACCCGTTCCGCGTTGCTGTGAACCACTACCAGAAGAATCACCTGTCTCGCCTGTCTCAACCTCTTGTTGTGTGAATTCTCTTAGCAAGTCTGCACCTTCATACAGACAATAACTCGCCATAATTTTGAAACGAATGTCTTCCAGTAGCTTCTCTTTAATAAAAATCATCGCATCCGCTTCTTTTGGAAAATCTTTGATGCGGGTTTCCGTACGGCCGAATCGTTTGGTTACGCTGTACATAGTTATACCTCTTTAATCACTTGTCACGCTGTCATGCCAGCATGCTTTTAGCTGGCATGACAGAGTTAGAATTTTTCTATAGCATTAGACGTCGCAAGCAACAACACATCCGCAGGACGAACTGCAAAAATTCCATTCGCGATAATACCTACAATATTATTCAATTTTTCTTCCAAAGAAACCGGAGAAAGCATTTTTAAATTGTATACATCTAAAATCACATTCCCATTATCTGTGACAAATCCTTGTCGGTAATTAGGATCTCCGCCTAATTTAACCAACTCTCGCGCGACATAACTCCGCGCCATGGGAATTACCTCGATTGGAAGCGGGAAAGTCCCGAGTAATTCCACTTTCTTCGTTTGATCCGCAATACAAATGAATTTCGATGCGACCGTTGCAATAATTTTTTCACGCGTGAGTGCACCACCTCCGCCTTTGATCATTTGCCTTGCCGCATTAATTTCATCCGCGCCATCCACATAAAGTGGTAATTCACTCACACTATTTAAATCAACAATCGGGATAGATAATGCTTTCAATCTTTTTTCTGTTTCAACGGAACTCGCAACCGCGGCTTCTATTTTTCCTTTTACACTTTTTAAAGCATCAATGAAATAATTAACTGTTGAACCGCTTCCGACACCCAATATCATGCCCGGTTTAATATATTCAAGCGCAGCATCTGCTGCCTTTTTTTTAAGTGTTTCTTGATCCATGCCGAGTTCCTAAATCATATAAAGTTTGCCAACTGAATATGCCGGTTCGATGCCCGTCACTAAAAATTGGTTTAATTGCATATTGACCAATAGGTTCAATCTGCAGAATGTTCACGTGTTCATAATCAGAGATGGATTTTTTTTCTCCACGCATTTCAGCCGATGGGGAATGCAGACGTAAAAGTGCGCAAGGTATAAAAAAACGCTCGCCATTCGCATACTCTATTTCAAGTGTGCGGGATTTTTTATGTAAAATAATATTCTTTGGTATCATAATAGTGTTTAAGATAAACAATTTGGTAAAAAACACCAAATTATTTATCTTAAAATAAAAAATATCCATTGCTTATAAAAAAAACAATAATACCACATTTTTTAAATAATAATAACCAATTGAAAAAGAACATAACGCGCTTCGCGCGGACTACGCCGTCATTGCGAGCCGAGTGCTTTTTACAAGGCGAAGCAATCCAGAAAGGCTTTCTGGATTGCTTCGCCTTGTAAAAAGCACTCGGCTCGCAATGACGGATTAAAATGGAAATTCCTATATACTTAAAATAATTTCGTATTTAAATTTCGGATAAGTCTTTTGGTCGCTTTTTACCAAAAGATTTATCTGAAACTCTATAAAATATAACGGCTCAAATCTTCATCTTTCACTAAGGCTGTCAAATGTTTATTCACATATTCCGCATCAATAATCACTTCCTGACCTTGAAGATCAGATGCTTCAAACGATACTTCTTCTAATAAACGTTCCATGACGGTATGCAAACGACGTGCACCAATATTTTCCGTGCGTTCATTCACTTGCCATGCCACTTCTGCAATACGTCGCACACCTTCTGGTAAGAACTGCATTTTGACCTCTTCCGTTTGCATGAGTGCAATATACTGCTCCGTTAAAGAGGCGGTCGGTTCTGTCAGAATCCGAACAAAATCATCCGTGCTCAATGCTTTCAATTCTACACGAATCGGTAATCGACCTTGTAATTCAGGGATTAAATCAGAAGGTTTTGCAAAATGAAAAGCCCCTGATGCAATAAATAAGATATGATCTGTACGCACCATACCATATTTGGTTGAAACAGTGCATCCTTCAATCAAAGGCAATAAATCACGCTGCACGCCTTCGCGTGAAACATCTGCGCCGGAATGTTCTGCCCTTTTTGCAATTTTATCTAATTCATCTAAAAAGACGATACCATTTTGTTCTACACTTTCAATGGCACGTGCTTTTAATTCATCATCGTCAATCAATTTTGCCGCTTCTTCTTCACGTAAAATTTTACGTGCATCTACAATTTTTAATTTTCGCATTTTTTTACGATCAGAGGAAAGGTTTTGAAACATATTTTGTAATTGACTTGTCATTTCTTCCATCCCGGGTGGTGCCATGATTTCAACCCCAATCGGTGATGTTGAAATTTCAATTTCAATTTCTTTATCGTCCAATTCACCTTCGCGTAATTTTTTACGAAAAACTTGACGTGTACTTGAATCTTCTTTCGGAGGTTCTTCTGGCTCCCCTGCAAAACTTCCCTTCGGCTGCGGTAACAATACATTGAGAATACGCTCTTCTGCCGCTTCTTCCGCCAGAGAACGGACTTTTTCCATTTCTTTTTCACGCATCATTTTGACAGACATATCTGCAAGATCACGAACAATGGAATCCACATCACGTCCGACGTAACCGACTTCCGTAAATTTGGTCGCTTCCACTTTAATAAAAGGCGCATCTGCTAATTTTGCTAACCGTCGCGCAATTTCTGTTTTGCCTACTCCTGTCGGCCCTATCATTAAAATATTTTTAGGGACAATTTCGTCACGTAACTCTTTTGGTAAGCGCATCCGACGCCAACGGTTACGTAAAGCAATGGCAACTGCACGTTTTGCAGCCGCTTGTCCAATGATATGTTTATCCAATTCATTTACTATTTCTTTTGGCGTCATGTATGACATAAAATAATCACTCTAATGTTTCAATCGTAAAATTATCATTAGTATAAATACAAATAGATGCCGCAATTTTGAGAGACTTTTCTACAATTTGACGTGCATCTAATGTTGTATTATCCAATAATGCTTCGGCTGCTGATTTGGCATAAGGACCACCAGAGCCAATCGCAATAATGCTTTTTTCAGGTTCAATCACATCTCCCATGCCGGTAATAATCAAAGAAGCATTTTTATCCGCAACAGCCAATAAAGCTTCTAAACGACGTAACATACGGTCCGTCCGCCAATCTTTTGCGAGTTCAACGGCTGCGCGAATCAAATGCCCTTGATGGGTTTCAAGCTTCGCTTCAAATCGTTCAAAAAGTGTAAACGCATCCGCCGTTCCTCCTGCAAATCCCGCAATCACTTGATTATCATATAAACGCCTTACCTTTCGTGCGTTAGATTTCATGACGACATGGCTCATCGTGACCTGGCCATCACCGCCAATGACCACCGTGTTATTGCGGCGTACAGATAAAATAGTTGTACCACGATATTGTTCCAAGGAAGCTCTCCTTTTAATGTAGTGTGTCATTCCCTTGATGCGCGGGAATGACATTATAGATTTATAATATGGGGTCATTTTGAGCATTCACAAGGGAGTGATAACCGCGTTTTTATACCCTATGTGTTTTAATCTCGCTAATATTTTTTTGGCATCTGTATGATTCGTAAAAGGCCCTTGTTGTAATAAAAAAATCTCGCCATTGTTGGTTTTACTTTTGACCACTTTTGTTTCAAAACCGACAAGTAATAATGAAATGCGCACTTCACTGGCCTCTTTTTCATTATCAAATTTACCAATCTGTATCACGTATTGTGATTTTATATTGGATTTTTTACTTGCATGCGTATTTCCCGAATCAGATCTTGCCAATTGCATATTCGGTAATTCAGTATAAAAATGAAACTGAACTTCCGAATTTTGAGATTCTTCGTTTTTTATACCTGCACTTAATATCGGTTTTTCATTTTTATGAAAGAAAGAGGATTTTATTCCAGAAGCCCATGTAACAAAAGAATTCTGATGTTTTTTCCAGAGGTAAAATCCACTGCCTAATCCCATCATGAGTAATAATAGGATAACAACGAATAACAAACGACCACGCCATCCGCGAACAATAAATTCACGGTTACCGGAATAAGGGTACTTTGCGTAATCTTTTTCCATATCACATCATAGCAGGTGCGAAGACGCCTAACAACCCCAATCCATTTTGTAATACTTGGCGTACCGCCAATATTAACGTCAAACGGACGCTGCGTAATACTTCATCTGTCACCAAAATCTGTTGTTTATTATAAAAGGCATGGAAATCCGTGGCTAAATCACGCAAATAATTTGTTAATAAATGAGGTTCATGATTCATCGCTGCACTGATGATCATTTCTGAAAAGCGCCCTAAAGTTGTCAATAACTGGAGCTCTTCCGGTTCTTTCAGTAATTCAAGATTTGCTAACCCTGTTTTTTGTTCAAAAAATAATGATTTTTCTTCTAACTGCCGAAACACACTGCAAATTCGTGCATGCGCATATTGTATGTAATAGACAGGATTTTCATTAGATTTTGATTTTGCTAAATCTAAATCAAAATCAATATGCTGCTCACATTTACGCATGACATAAAAAAATCGTGCGGCATCATTCCCGACTTCTTCTCTTAATTCGCGCAAAGTGACAAATGAACCACTTCGAGTAGACATTTGCACCTGCTCACCTCCTCGATAAAGCGTCACAAATTGCAGCAACAAATAAGTCAATTTATCCGGCGGGATACCCTGCGCATGTAATCCCGCTTTCATACGTGGAATATAACCATGATGATCCGCCCCAAAAATATCAATCGCGGAATCAAAGCCCCGTGTAAATTTATTGATATGATAAGCCAAATCATTCGTAAAATACGTATAAACACCGTTTGAACGCTGAAGCACACGGTCTTTCTCATCATCAAAATCCGTAGAACGAAACCATAAAGCGCCTTCCCGTTCATACACTAAGCCATTTTTTTTCAATGCTGCAATATTTTCTTCTACCACATCGGATTGAGTAAATTCACGCTCAGAAAACCAACGATCAAAACGCACACCAAATTCTTCAAGATCTTCACGGATATCTTTTAAAAGATAAGACAAGACAAAATCAAATATCAAACGATATTTTTTATCACCCAATAAAGATTTGGCACGTACAATCAACGCATCAATATAAATTTCTTTATCACCGCCTTGGGATTCATCCAAAGGTAAATTTTCAAAAACCGATTGGTCAGAAACGGATAAACTTTTATTTTGACTTTCAAATAAAAGCGTTGCGATATCCATCACATATTCGCCTTTATATGCATTGGCAGGAAAGACGATTTCTTCACCACATAATTCGAGATATCGAAGCCACGTGCTTACCGTCACAATATCCATTTGACGACCCGCATCGTTAACATAATATTCACGATGTACCGTAAACCCTATGGTTGCGAGTAAATTGGCAACCACAGCGCCATACGCCGCATGCCGCCCATGGCCGACGTGCAAAGGTCCGTTGGGGTTTGCGGACACAAATTCAACAATAACTCGTTTACCCTTTCCGATATCTGTCGTACCATATTTTTCCCCTTGAGCAAGAATATCAGGAATGATTGTAAATAAACCAAGTGACGACAGAAAAAAATTAATAAATCCGGGTCCCGCAATTTCAATTTTTTGGATAAGATTTGATGAAGGTATAGCCGATACGATCATATCTGCAATATCCCGTGGTTTCTTTCCTACTTTCTTTGAAAGAACAAGAGCAATATTACAGGCATAATCCCCATGCTGTTTATCTTTCGTCGCATCGATTTGATAAGACGGGGTATCGAAAGATAAGGTTTCTTTGAGTGTGCGTAATGCCTTTTGTATTAACGCTTCGATATGCTGTTTTGACATAGTTTGTGATTCGCCTCTTATCATTTTTTAGAGCGTTATACAGTCCTTTGTCATGCCAGCGTGCTTTTGGCTGGCATCCAGCAGAACTTCGCTGGATGCCAGCCAAAAGCACGCTGGCATGACAGCGCTTTTCTATTATGGCGAGTCTTTTAAAACTTGCAATATCAGGCTTTGAAATATATTACACTCGCCCGCTTTTATCCGCTGAATATCCCAGTACCAAAAAGATAATAGCAATAAAAAAGTGTACCATATTATCTGCGAAATTAATTTGGGTAAAAACAAAATTTCCGCCGAAAACAAATACGGCAATGGCAAAAAGCCCGAAAAGAATCCCAAAAATTTGAAAAAATAATCGATCTGCGCCCCACTTTATAGAACAAAGCAAAGCAATAACGCCTATAACAATATTCACAATATTATGTATTTGATCGACTTGAAAAAAACCAAAAAGCAAAGAATTTTGATAAAACCCAGGGAAAAAACCGGCCACTCCGGTAAAAATAAAAAATAGCCCAAATAGCGTTGAAATAATGCTTAAATACATATGATTACCTCCCTTTAATTCACCGATTGATTATAACGGATCACTTGTTTTCATGAAAGCTATACCTCGCGCGGGCATATTTTGCGGTTGCGTTGTGTCATGCCAGCGCGCTGGCATGACACAACGAAAATAGTATGTGAAACTCTTAAGGTGAAACCCATTTTTCGCAGACAATTTGATAAATAGAGTCTACCACTCCCGTTGGAAAAGGGCGAGATACAGGAACCCATTGGACTGAGGGATCTGAGAAATCGACTAGACTAGCAGACATGTTTCCCTCACACTCGCAGGATGTTGAAGTAGCAAATGGATGACCCACAGAACCACATATTTAGATACCCTCAATATTAATCTATTTAGGTTATTTTCACCCCCTTTGCAAAAGGGGGTAAAATGCTTCAACTTTCCTCATACGGCGCAATATAATCACACGGCTTATTCGGGCATGCCATTTCCGTACCGCGTTTTTTAGTGACTTTGATCGTCAACATCGGCCAAGCACACTTGGGGCATGTCTTTGCAATGGGCTCATTCCATACGGCATATTTACAATCCGGATAACGGCTGCATGAAAAAAATACCTTACCCCGTCGGGATTTTCGCTTTAACATGGATCCTTGATGGCATTCAGGACATTGCACACCCGTATCCACGGGTTTTTGCAAGGATTCAATGAAATTACAATTGGGATAACTGGTACACCCAATGAATTTACCATAACGTCCCGTTCGCAACTGCAATGCATTACCACATTGCGGGCATGTTCTTCCCTCAACGATTTCAGGCGTTACCGCATTTTCTTTATCTTCATCTAAACTGCGCGTATAACTACAATCAGGATAAGCCGTACATCCAATAAATCGATTATAACGACCCAAACGAATGGATAAAGGTTTCCCGCATAAGGGGCAAGCTTCATCTAATTTTTCTTGTGTGACATCACTTCTTTTTACCGTTTCTAACACGTCGTCCACCTGATGTTTAAAGGGAGCCCAAAATTCTGAAAGCAAAGGCACCCATTCCTTTTCACCATTCGCAATCAAATCTAATTCATTTTCCAATTTTGCCGTAAAATCATAATCGACATACTTTGTAAAATGCATCGTCAAAAATTTATTGACGATACGTCCCACATCTGTGGGTCGAAAACGTTTCGCATCTAAGATCACATACTCGCGATTTTGTAAGGTATAAATAATAGCAGCATAGGTGGAAGGTCTCCCAATACCGTATTCTTCCATTGTTTTAATCAAAGTGGCTTCCGAATAACGTGGCGGCGGTTCTGTGAAATGTTGATTGCACAGTATGTCTTTAAGAGTAACCATTTCGCCTTCTTGCAAAGGTGGAAGTATTTTTTCATCATCTCCCTCTGATTTTTTATCATCATGATCTTCTTGATAAACACGGATAAAACCCGGATCTGTAATCACAGAACCCGTCGCATGAAAGACATTATTGTCACCACAACTTAAATCAACCGCGACCGTATCAATCGTGGCAGGAATCATTTGACAGGCAACCGTCCGCTTCCAAATTAAATCATATAGTTTAAGCTGCTCATGATTTAAATATTCTTTCAAGGATTCAGGTGTGCGTAATACGGAAGTGGGACGAATGGCTTCATGCGCTTCTTGTGCATTTTTGGCTTTTGTTTTGTAAATACGCGGTTCATCTGGAATTTGATCTTTCCCATAACGACCCGTAATAAATTCCCGAATTTCTGCAACCGCTTCATCTGCCATATTGACAGAGTCCGTACGCATATAGGAAATGAGACCCACTGCACCGCCGCCAATATCAATACCTTCATATAACTGCTGCGCCGTTCGCATGGTACGTTGGGCAGTAAAACCTAATTTTCGTGCCGCTTCTTGTTGTAAAGTGGAAGTAATGAAAGGCGCTGTCGGATTACGTTTGCGCTGTTTCTTTTCGACTTTTATGACGCGTAATTGACCATTGGCGAGATTTAATAAATCCTCTCGAACTTTGTTGGCGTTGGGTTCATCGGTAATCGAAAATTGTTCTAATTTTTTACCTTGATAAATAGTTAATTTGGCTTTAAATGATTGATCTTTGGTGCTAGCGTCAGACCAAAGATCCCAATATTCCTGACTCTGAAACTTTTCAATTTCTTCTTCACGTTCAACAATCATGCGTAACGCTGGACTTTGCACGCGCCCAGCAGAAAGTCCGCGACGAATTTTTCGCCATAATAAGGGAGATAAATTAAAACCCACCAAATAATCTAATGCACGTCGTGCTTGCTGTGAATTTACTAGCTCCATCGAAATAGCACGCGGATTTTCAATTGCTGCCCGGACTGCTCCCTTCGTGATTTCATGAAATACCACACGATGCACGGGTTTATCTTTTAAGGTTTTTTTCTCTTTTAAAATGGAATAGACATGCCATGAAATGGCTTCCCCTTCTCGATCAGGGTCTGTTGCTAAATAAAGCGCATCCGCTTTTTTCATCGCAGAAACAATGGCTGTCACATGCTTTTTATTCTTTTCTATTAATTCATAATGCATCGCAAAATCATGCGCGGTATCCACTGCACCTTCCTTAGGCAGTAAATCACGCACATGCCCATAGGAGGCAAGCACGCTAAATTCAGAACCCAGATATTTTTTAATGGTTTTCGCTTTGGCAGGCGATTCAACGATGACTAGATTTTTTGACATAGAACCATTGATTCCTTAATGTAACACATCAAATGCATCCGCCAGGACCATATCCTGCATTAACGATAAAGCAGATTTTTTATCGGGTTGGTTAAATAACACCATTAAAACCACCCATTTGATACGTCCCATATCCACTTCCTTGGAATCCAATGCCATCACGCGATCAATCACAATCTCACGTGTCAGAGGATCCAAAACACCTATTTGTTCCAAATAAATTAAAATACCGCGGCCTTCGACGCCTAATCGCTCCGCTTCTTCTGGTAAATAATGACGAATCGCGCGTGTGGTAATAGGCTGACCGCCTAAAACAGATAATTTAAATTGAACCAAACCATTGAGCCAATGCAAGGCACGACTAATTTCATAACGGTCGAAACCAATTTTCTCGAGTTCAACAACGAGCGTTTCATTATCCATCTTTAATGCAGCATTGCCATCCATGTAGTTTTCAAATAAAAACATTAATATTTCAAACATGCGAGCTCACTTTTTTAAAGTACGAACAAATCCACCACAGACACTTTGAACATATCCTTGCATCTCCAAATATAACAGAATGGAGGAAACTTCGCTTGTCGTCAATCCAGAACGTCTCATAATAACATCCAAAGGCGTCACTTCATATCCCAAATATTGAAGCAATCTCTTTGATTTTACATCTATTTTTGTCGAAGTGGTGGGATTTTCTGTGTTTTTTGGAATTTTTTGACAGAGTCGCGACAAGAGCCCCAATTCTTCGATAATATCTTGTGTCGTTTCCACCAATTTTGCACCCTGCTGAATTAACTGATGACAGCCTTTTGAAAGCGGATGATGAATGGAACCCGGAATCGCAAACACCTCCCGGTTCTGCTCCATGGCAAAACGCGCAGTGATCAATGAACCAGATCGGATGGCCGCTTCCACCACTAAAACCCCTACACTTAAACCACTGATGATGCGATTACGGCGGGGAAAATTGCATGCTTTGGGTGATTCTTCGGGCGGAAACTCCGAAACCAATGCCCCATGGTCAATCAGCGTATCTGCAAGTTTACGATGTGAGGCAGGATAAATACAATTTAAACCGGTACCAAAAACAGCAATGGTCTTACCGGTTGCCGCGATTGCACCCACATGACATAACTTATCAATGCCTAATGCAAAGCCACTCGTAATGATAAATCCTGCCTTTGCCAATGCATAACTAAAATGTTCTGCATTTTCTTTCCCTATGACCGAAGGATTCCTGGAACCTACAATTGCAATCTGTATTTCTGACAGTATTTTGACACATCCTCTCACAAATAATAAAAGTGGCGCATCATAAATCTCAAAAAGTTGCCGAGGATAATCTGGGTCGTTTAATGTGATAATAGAACAATGGTTCCTTTCACACCATTTAAGGTCTTGTTCAGCATGATAAAAATCGGGATTCTGAATGTGTTGGATTTGTTTTTCATTGAAACCAGCACATTTTAATTCGTGTGTTTTTGCAGTAAAAAGCGCTTTGATGTCTGGAATAGTATTCAATCCGCGACGTATGGTCGCGGGCCCAATTTTCAAACGAATGGCAGTAAGCCAATAAAGCATGTCTTTATGGAAGTTCAAGGTGTGTTCTCGGAGTGAATTGAAAGGAAATAAATTATGGAATAATTTTTAAATTTTATAAAAAAATATTTCAGGAATCAAGTTCAAAGATTTACTATCACCCCGCATAACCCTGTCATGCCAGCATGCTTTTAGCTGGCATGACAGAATTAAGATCCTTCGCCTACGGGGTGACAAGAAAATCACATTTTAAATCCCGGAATCTTTTTAAATTCCGTTTGTAAAGATTCCATAGAATATGCATTTGAACTAAGATGTTTTTGCAAAATAGAATAAAGCGCGCCTGTCGTATCCTCATCACGAAAAAAAGAGCTCCATTTTTTTCTTTTTCGTTCATGGATTGTTTTGAGAATACCTGAAATCCAATCGTTATTCTGATCCGTAAGAATTTTGGCAATGCCATGTGGAATACGATAAGTTTTATTCTGATATTGAAAATCGACGCCGCCCCAAATGCCTTTTACTCTCCACACATGCAGATTATGCAAAATACTTTCGCGAATAAATGTTTTTAAATTTTGAAGCTTTATTGCTTCTCTATTGGCTGCTTCAGCACGCTTTTCTTCAGCTTCAATATTTAAGGTATAATCATAAAGTGTTGCCTTTAGAAATTCTGATTTTTCTTTCACAGAAAGTGCTAATGTACATTGACTATTTATCGTATTCCCTAATTCTTGTATTTCACAATATAAGTCGGAAGAAATGGTTTTTTTTAAATCCATCAATAAAGTTTCGACTGACTCTTTTAACACCGAAATCCATGAAGATTTTTTGATGACAATCTGTAAATTCTTATTGGCATCAATAAAAAGCGTATTTGCAAGTTTTTTCACAGACTCAAAATCAAAATGGGGGGGCCTTTTTTCATCAAATTCTGCCTTTACTTTTTTAAAATGCATTTCAATGATCGAGAGCGCCTGCTGCATCCCATCCAACTCTTCTTGGATACTGATCTTGGCATCACTCATCTCAGCACATTTGAATAATACTTCTGGTATTTCACATTTCGCGAGATGTTCTTTATAAATAGCTGATTTAAAGCTTTTTAAAGATTCATATTTTTTAAACTCATTGATATAGCGCAAGTCAAATTCAGATAAAATATGGCTTGATAAAATATCTTTGGCATCTTTCATTTTAGAATCAATGGTGTTTTTACATACTTCCAAATCATTAAGCGTCACGCACAATTTATCGATTGCATTTTTAGAATCACTTAAATGCATTTTCGATTCTTCTCGAAGCATGAATAAGGCTTCACGATTTTGTTTAGAAGAATTTTGCAAAATGGATTCAAATATTTCGTTTAATTTCTGAGTAGATTCAATTGCGAGATGATGATTTTCTTTCGCTTTTATATTTATATTTTTGAATTGCACCAACTCTGCATCTATTTCATGATGAAGTTTTTCTGCAAGTTTTTCTAAATCCTCTATACATTTTTTTTGCTCATCTTGTATGGTTTTAATATCTTCCCTAATACAAATGACCATATTATCGACTAATTTTGAAGTTTTTTGAATGATTTGACTGAGTTCTTCTTTCAGGTCTTCATTCAACTTTTCTTCTACGATAGAAAATTTTTTTTTCGCCTCTTCTCCTAGCTCCTTTTTTATTCCTTCATCATCTTTGACGATAATGATTTTCTTTAAATCGGAAAAAATCATGCCGTCTTTTTTTATCATAAAATAAGGCGGCATTTTATTCAAAAGCTTATTTAAAGCGAGCTCAATATAATCCCGCGCTTTATCATCTTTATAGCAATGACATTCTTCAATCATTTTATTGGCTACATTAATCAATTTTGAAAATGGAAGATGAATCAAATCAATCTTCACTGGTAATATAGGTTGTTTTTTACTTTCTCGATGCGTTCGGCCAAATTGCAAATTAAATCCTTGCTCAAAGTCTATCTCATATGGATAAATACTTCGATTAACATGCGTAACAGCGCCAAATATATCTAAGAATTGATCAAATCGTTTTGTCCAGTTTTTTATATTTTTACCGAGATAAAAGGAACGATAGCCACTCGCCGCTGATTGTAATGCTTTAATAAAATGTATTTTATATTGTTTAACAGATTCAGAGATTTCATTTTCAAAATCTTCACGCATTTTTTTTAAGGCGTATAAACTTTTATCGATAGTATTTTGATGCTCTTCTTCCATCTCTTCTATTTTTTTTAAAATTTGACTTATTTCTTGATAACGACATTCTTCAAAATGATTTAAGGATTCTTGATATTTGATTTTTTCTTGTAAGCTTTCCAAAACCTTTTGCCGTAACGTCGGGGTTCCGTAATATTTTGACATGGATTTTTGTGATTGAATATAATGAATGGTTTCTTTCAATTTATGTTTTTCATCCATCAATTGACTTTTGATGGCTTGCAATTTAAGGGTATTGGTTTTTTTAATCTTTTCTTCAAGGAGTCTTGTGTCCATCATATAATTGCCTCCTGCATTATTTACTTCCGAGATTTAATGATAATTTAACTTTTTAGTCAGCGCAACATCATTGAAAAACATTTTCATTTACGATAATCTTCATCCTTCTTATAAAATATTAAAGGAAATAATTATGGCCCCTCGGAACCATGGTACAGAAGATACGCTTGATAAAAATGCAGAAACCTTTAAAAGACAAGCCGAACTGATGAAAACAGCGATAAGAATAAATAATGCAACAAAATTAACATGTTTGTCATGTTGTTTATTTGCACCGGTCACTCTTCCTTATATTTGTTATCAAGAAAATAAAAAACAGAGATTACTTCAAGGAAGATAAAATTTAAATCATTTGTTTAGCGCCAACAAGAAACATGTGTTAGACGCCATTGACTGATGAGTTTATACTATTTGATAAAGTTTTTTGACAAATGATTGGTATTCTTCACGTGTATCTTCCACGGATCGCTTGGATGATATCTCTTGTAATGTTTTATTCTGTTCGAAAAACCCTAGGCGTACTAATGAATTATGAATCTGGCGATTATTTTTGTGCTTCATATTCTGCAAGAGATCGAGATCTACCGCTGTGTTTTCCGATGTTGCTTCCACTTTTTTTGCTTCTTTGGAAAGCATCTCGTCTGCTATTTCTTGCTCCTTTACTAATACCCTATTATTCGCTACTTCCGCTTCTCCATAAAAATACTCCATATCTAACGGAACATTACCCCAATAGTGAGCCTCCAGTTTTGCGAGTTCCTCGCGATGCCGTGCTTTTCTTCCTTTTTTATGTAACATGAAAAACTCCTTTTAAATCTTAGTTAAGAAAATTGAAACGATAGATAATATTTCACGCAAAACTTTCCATAAAACATGAGATATCTTGTATGAATATCATAAAATCTTTTAAAAATAAATAATGTGAATTTTAAACCCTGAAATTCACACCTATTACCATATTCTTTTTACACCATAATCATCAAAAACAGTATCACTACTCAATATGGAAAATTCCTCTATCTGTGATTGGGCAACCAACAAACGATCGAATGGATCTCGATGATAAAAAGGTAAAGAATTTACTTTTATAACATGCTGAAAATGAATGGGCAATTGTTCTATGTTATTTTCTTGCAACTCATTCAAAATAAAACGTTCCAAAGAAGGTCGAATTTTTAATTTACCCAGACTAGATTTGATAGACATTTCCCATATGCTTGCTAAACTCAAAAAAAACGAGTTTTTTTCGTTTAAAAATGTTTTTTTTGCCGTTTTACTCAACTGGCGATCATCTGAACATAACCAGATAAATGCTTGTGTATCTAATAAAATTTCCATTAACGATAATCCTTAAAATCATCTAAAGGTTCATTAAAGTCATCACTCATTTCAATAAGGCCTTTAGAAAGGCCGATTTGTCTTTTACCAGGCGGATGAATAGGAACGATTTTTACAATAGGCTTATTATCTCTCGCGATAATCACCTCCTCACCTAATAGAGCTTTTTTAATTAATTCAGAAAGATGCGCTTTCGCGGTGTGAATATTGACCTGCGTCATAATATCTCCAATATAGTCATTTTATATGACTATATTATAACATACTTCATAAAAATGCCAGTGGCTGACCCATGCACAAACGAATTTTGAAAATAAATGGTTTTTATGTAGGAGGATTGATTGCTTTTGCTATCTCTTGTCTAATTTTTATTTGCTTCTCATGTTCATATAATTTTAAAAGAATATCTCTCACTTTTTCTAATGTAATTTATGGGGTTTACCTAAGATAAAATTTAATTACGTTGACAATTGATGCATTTTTGATATATTTAAGATATTGAATATAAATATATTTATGATGAACAAAAAAATTTAAAGCTCAAAAAAGAAAGAGAAATATCTTTTGAGGATGTCATTGCTGCAATTAATGAGGGAAGAATTTTAGATGTTATTCCCCACCATTATGAAATCGAAAAAGCTGACAATGGATACGAACAAAGTGATCGCCATCGACTTTGGTTACAGCGAAGTGATGACTGATAGTGATGGCAAACGATACGGAAAGAATTTTGGAAATATTTTGAAGAAAGCCTCTGATGATTTAAAAGTGAAAATGCAAAGTCGTCATAATTACATGCAATAAAAGTCTTAATTTTCAAGGCAGTCCTGACGCATCATAGACAAAAAACGATAAATTTTTATTTTCAGAATAAGACTCGAGTCTTAGCGAAATTTTTAAAAATAAATATGAAACCCGTGTGTTCGCGATACTTTACTATGAAGCACAACCTTTAAAATCGCTCCCCAAATGCAAAATTACAACGAACAGTATCCGCATAACACTCTAATCCACCAGGGAATTCACCTCCCGTCTCAGGATTCCAGAGAGATCCTTTCGGTGGCGGAACCGTTCCATAACCCGTTTGTTGAAATAAAACAATTTTCTCATTTTGAGGGCCCCGATAATAACAAAGCGTTGCGCCATGTTGATCATCGAGATACGGGAACCAAATCGCTTTTTCAAAACTACGAATGGGCGCATGATCCCCTTCAGAAAGGGCAGGATTCAAATCAGCACTTCCCTGATACCAGCCATTACGTGGACTCCAAGTACACATACGATTACCATTCAATTCATGACATTGATATGTCAAGGAATGTGGCAAAGGACAATTTGCAAATACCGCAAATGGCAAACATAGTGAAAATAAAAAAATTAATTTTTTCATCTGATACTCCTCTTACGATTCACACAATATATACTTGCGGTAAGGTCAAACACAAGGGATTGCATCCCAAAATGTTTTAGCAATATTCAAATGACATTGCTCATCCAACTCTCGAATGCAGGTTGGACTTGTGATATTGATTTCTGTCAAATAATCACCGATAACATCAATACCCACAAAAAACAATCCTTTTTCACGAAAGAGAGGACCTACTCTATCACAAATTTCGCGATCTCTTTGACTTAATGGTTTCGCAACACCTTTTGCACCGCGTGCTAAATTACCACGAAACTCACCAGGGGATGGGACACGTGCTAAGGCATATGGAATGGGTTCACCATTAATTAAGAGAATACGCTTATCGCCGTCGACAATATCAGGAATATATTGCTGCGCCATGATATAACGCGTACCCTGATTCGAAAGGATTTCCCATACCACAGAAAAATTTTCATCTCCTTCGATGAGATGGAAAACTGAAAGACCACCCATGCCTTCCAAAGGCTTACACACAATATCTTTTTGTTCATGAAAAAAGTCTTTCAAAAGTTGACTGTCTCGAGTCACTAAGGTGGGCGGTGAGATATCCGGAAACCAAGTCGTAAACAATTTTTCGTTAAAATCACGTAAACTTTGCGGTTTATTAATAATTCTAACACCCAACATTTCTGCCAATTCTAAAATACATGTCGTATAAATATATTCGATATCAAAAGGCGGATCTTTACGCATTAAAATGATATCAAGAGAACTTAATTCGATCAAGGAAGATTCCGACAATTCAAACCAAGATGCAGGATCACGAGAAACTTTTAATAATCGTGATTGACCAAAAGCTTTTCCTCGATGAATAAATAAATCTTTTTGTTCAAAATAATGTATTTCAAAACCTCGATCACCCGCTTCCCAAAGGAGTGCGAGTGTACTATCTTTTTTGTAATGTAGTGTAGAAATAGGATCCATCACCACTCCTAGTTTGATTGTCATTTTTTTTGCTCCAAAATTTCCCGCGCGGATGCTAACATACTTAAACGTGCAATAACACCATAGGCATAAAAACGATTTTGACATTCACCATTGGGTGCATCCGCAATCGGTTTATGACACGTTTTAACAAAAGCCAATGGTTCAAAATGCATACCCGGTGAATTTAAATTTTCATCCACGCCTCGCTCTTTATGCACACGATAAAATCCACCGACCACACGCTCGCCCCATAAATAAACGACAGGTTCTGCGACAGAATTACCAACTCCCCATGTTTCAAAGGTATAAACACCTTCTTGTACGATCACACTATGTACGGGCTGACCGCCTTTTGTTTTTGCCATTTGTGTACGCTGCTTACGATTTAAGGAGTGGACTTCTTCAGCATCTCGGACGGTCATCACTGCCATCCCATAGGTACCGGCATCGGCTTTCACAATCACAAACGGTTTATGAGGAATTTCATATTCATCATATTTTTTTTGAATATCAGATAATAATTGTTTAATGTTTTTAACCAAACAACTTTCACCTTCACGCTGCATAAAATCAAGCTCACCGCAATGATGAAAAAGTGGCGCAATAAACCAAGGGTCGATATCAATTAACTTTGCAAATTCTTGACTCACATCCGCATAATATTGAAAATGACCTGACTTTAATCGTTGATGCCAACCTAATTCTGCGGGTGGAATGATGGGTTGTTGTAAATGCTGTAATATCTCGGGGATGCCTTCTGTCAGATCATTATTAAGAAGCACGATATCCGGTTTAAAATTTTTAAGACCGATACGATTTTCTTCACGAATAATAGTTTCTAATTTGAGTTTTTCACCAGAAGATAGCGGAATGTCTTGAGCATCTTCTAAAAGTGAGCCTAATTCAGCTGTAAATCCCGCTTCTTTTAAAATATATAATAATGTTTTAATATTTTCCCAATAATAAGGATTACGCGTATGATTTTCTGGGATCACAAGAATATTTTTTGCATCCGGTAAAAATTTTGTAACGGCAACAGTAGCAGCTGTGATAGAAAGCGGCAAAAAATCCTTATTTAAATTATTAAATCCTGCAGGAAATAAATTCATATCGACAGGTGCTAATTTAAATCCTGCATTACGTAAGTCAACCGAACCATAAACGGGTGCGGGTGTTAAACGCCATTGCTCAAGAAACCAATTTTCAATTGCATTTTCATGATGAATGAGTTGACGCTCTAATAAATGTAAGGGCGCGGTTGTCGCAGTCGTTAAATGTGGCGTTTGATAACCTGAATAATTCTGCACTTTTAATCTCCTTTAGGGCTGTGTAATTCTACTAGGTTGGTCATAAATCATCGATTTTCTGCGGGAGCATGCGATCCTCAAAAACCTGTCCCGTTGTGCTGCTAAACGAGATCGATGATTTCTGCCTCATCCTAGCGAATTCTAGCAGACCCTATTTTATTTATATGTTCAAGAAAATGTTTTTTACTCATTTCACCCACAATTCGTTCATTCAATAATTCTTGGCCATTCGAGGCGAAAAATAAAAATGTCGGAGGTGCAACGATATTGAAACGTTTCATCACTGCTTGATCAAAATCATTATTATTTGTGACATCTACACGTAAATAAACAAAAGAAGATAATGCATTTCTCACATCTGGCTTTTGAAACACATGCTCTTCCATCAGCACACAAGAAACACACCAATCTGCATAAAAGTCTATGAGCGTTGGCTTATTTTGAACTTTTGCTTGGTTTAATGCTTCATCCAATTGCATCATACTTTTTACGGTAATGACATTTAAAGATATTTTTTCAGATGTGACTTTCAAATTTCCCCAGGGTTCCAGAGGATTTCTATTTCCTAATGCGGCGCCTATCATTAAAATAATGCCATACACTAATAAAATAAGTGCAACCCCTTGACGCAGTAAATCACTTTTCGTTTCTCTTTTACGAAAAAGTCCCATAAAAATAGCGACGATAATGCATAACGCAGACCATAAAAACAACGTGAGAGGCCCAGGAATAACGCGACCTAATAACCAAACGCTTAAACCAAGTAATACCACTCCCATGGTTTTTTCAATGACGATCATCCATGGTCCTGCTTTGGGTAAGAATTTTCCCGCCGATAAGCCAAATAATAATAACGGGATTCCCATGCCTATGCCTAATGCAAATAATGCAATACCACCAAACCACATATTCCCAGTTTCTGCAATATAGGCCAGTATCCCGACTAAAGGAGGGCTCACACAAGGCGAAACAATAAGACTCGATAAGCCGCCCATGATAAAAACATCCACATAATAACCACTTCTTTGCCGATGGCTAACGGCAGTCAGATATTTTTGTAACCCTTGCGGCAATCGCAGTTGATAAAGTCCAAATAAAGAGAGCGCAAGTAATATAAGAATTAAACTGGCTAAAACAATCACCCAGGGATCTTGCAAAATGGTTTGAATGCGCTTGCCTATCAGCGCCACAATAATCCCCGCGATGGCATAACTCATCGCCATTCCCATGACATAGGAAAATGATAAAAAGAAAGTGCGCATGGGAATATGTTTATGACGATGCCCCACAATAATGCTGGATAAAATAGGCACCATCGGTAACACACAAGGCGTAAAAGCGAGTAATATACCTAGACCTAAAAAACTCAAAATGACAATCACATCACTTTTGCCATAAAAAATTTGCTTTATCGACTCCTCTTCTCCGAGAACGAGCATTTGAGGCTTCAAAACAACCAGATCATGCGTTACATTTTCGGGTGCTTTTAGATTTTTTAAATCGACATTTAGGGATCTGCTTTCGGGTGCATAACAAAAACCATTGCTAGAACATCCTTGATAACCAATGCCGATATCTAATTTCCCCTTATGAACCGCTTCAAGCGGGACCGCAATGGTGAGGATGCCGGAATAAATTTGAAAAGCACCCCGAATATTATCTTTTTTATCGACCCCTTGCGGCAATACCACATAACCTAATTTCACCTGACTATCCGGTAACAAGGTAATCTTGATTTTATCACGGTATAAATAATAACCAGGGGCAATTTTCCACTGCAAGGTGAGATGCGTTTCATCCGAAAGAGTCGTTTGCAGGTGGAATGCCTGATCCGGTGGCAAAGGCGCTACCCCTTCATCCGCATAACTGATTGAAAAAAATAAACTTAAAACGAAAATCAATACCCGCAACATCGACACCTCGTTCATGGACTGTCTGACATGATACGCGATGTTTTTCGTTTTTGGTACTCGTTACAATTTGCGCCAGGCCTTGACATAGAAAAATTTATCGATATATTTAGCACTCACTACTTGAGAGTGCTAAAATCATCCCCATATAGAATTATATTGCTACCAAAAGTAGCTTTTCAGAAACATTAATTTACCGAAAGGAGATAATGCATGAGTAAACTAAGCAAAAAAATCCGTCCACTTTCTGACCGGATCGTCGTTCAACCACGTGAAGTCGAAACCACCACTGCTGGCGGCATCGTGATACCAGACACCGCTGACAAAGATAAGCCAATTCAAGGTACAGTCATTGCTATCGGCACCGGTAAATACATTGATGGCAAACTCCAGCCACTACAAGTACAAGTGGGTGATAAAATATTGTTCGGTAAATATGCCGGCACCAACATCAAACTCGATGATCAAGAATATCTTGTCATGCGCGAAGAAGATGTTATGGGTATTTTGGAAGAATAGTTTTTATATTAATCATTTTTTGATCAAGAGGAATTAAATATGGCAACAGCTAAAGACATCCGCTCCGCGGAAGAAGCACGCCAATTGATGCTTGCAGGCGTGAATAAACTTGCTAATGCAGTACAAGTGACCTTAGGGCCTCTCGGCCGTAATGTCGTGATCGATAAATCCTTTGGTGCGCCGACCATCACCAAAGACGGCGTATCAGTCGCGAAAGAAATTGAATTGAAAGACAAGTTTGAAAACATGGGCGCACAGATGGTTAAAGAAGTGGCCTCACAGACTTCGGATGAAGCAGGTGATGGCACAACAACCGCTACCGTGCTCGCACGTCAAATCTTAGTCGAAGGCTTGAAAGCGGTGGTTGCTGGTTTCAATCCGATGGATTTAAAACGCGGTATCGACAAAGCAGTCGCTGCTGCCGTCGAAGAATTGAAAAAACTTTCCGTTCCTTGCAAAGACGACAAAGCGATTGCACAAGTTGGCACCATTTCTGCAAACTCCGATGATTCCATTGGTCGCATTATTGCAGATGCCATGGCAAAAGTGGGTAAAGAAGGCGTTATCACTGTTGAAGAAGGTTCCGGTTTAGAAAATGAATTGGATGTCGTTGAAGGGATGCAATTCGATCGTGGATATCTCTCTCCTTACTTCATCACCAATCAACAAAACATGTCTGCTGAATTGGATAGTCCTTACATCTTAATCGTCGACAAGAAAATTTCATCTATCCGTGATTTATTGCCCGTACTCGAAGCGGTTGCAAAATCCGGTCGTGCATTATTAATTATTGCAGAAGATGTGGAAGGTGAAGCGCTTGCAACATTAGTCGTTAACCATATGCGCGGCATCGTGAAAGTTTGTGCTGTAAAAGCCCCTGGCTTCGGTGATCGTCGTAAAGAAATGTTACAAGACATAGCAACCCTCACCAAAGCACAAGTCATTTCTGAAGAAGTGGGTCGCACCCTTGAATCTACTTCATTAAAAGATTTGGGTTCTGCAAAACGTGTTCATATCACGAAAGACAATACCACGATTATTGATGGTGCCGGTGATAAGGGAGAAATAACCGAACGCATCACGCAATTACGTGCACGTATTGCAGATACCACTTCGGATTATGATCGTGAAAAACTCCAAGAGCGTGTGGCAAAACTCGCTGGTGGTGTGGCTGTGATCAAAGTCGGTGCTGGATCTGAAATCGAGATGAAAGAGAAAAAAGCACGAGTGGAAGATGCTTTACATGCAACCCGTGCCGCTGTCGAAGAAGGCGTGGTTCCGGGCGGTGGTGTCGCATTGATTCGCGCGTTACAAGCAGTCAAATCACTCAAAGGGGATAACGAAGCCCAAAACATGGGTATTCAATTGACCCGTAAAGCACTTGAATCGCCTCTTCGTCAAATCGTGACCAATGCAGGCTACGAAGCATCTGTCATCGTCAACAAAGTCTTAGAAGGCAAAGCTAACTACGGCTTTAATGCAGCAACCGGTGAGTTTGGCGATATGATTGAAATGGGTATCTTAGATCCTACCAAGGTTGCACGTACCGCATTACAACTCGCCGCTTCCGTTTCCGGCATGATGATTACTACCGAATGCATGATTACCGATATGCCAAAAGAAGAATCTGAAGGCATGGGTGGCGCTGGTGGTATGGGCGGCATGGGTGGAATGGGCGGTATGGGCGGCATGATGTAACTTTCGCTCTTTTCCTCGTTAAACCCCGCAACTGCGGGGTTTTTTTTGATCTTTTCGTTAATATTGAGCTCAGGTAATTATGTTAAACAAAAAAACCCTTATTTTAGCTCTCACGTTAACATGGACCAGCGTGAGCTTTTGCGCAAATGACTCAACCAACATCCAGCCTCCCCAAACGAAGGCACTCCACAAAATAACCCATATTTTTACAACAGAACCGCAACCCTATCCAACGGATATGCTATGGATCGGTTTAGGATCACTACCCGATATTTATTTTTGGCCTGATACCACAGGTTGGACCTGCACCACTGCATCTACGAAAAGTGTTTCGATGGATAGCAGCTATTGTGCATGCTATAAAGTCAAATTTTCGAATACAGCAGGAAATTGGGGAGAATATGCGACAAATTTAAGAGAGGGAGTCGTTCCTCTGATGACTTACATACTAGGCAACAACACACCAGGTGTTTACTGCACAGGAAATATAGCTGACTACCAAATGGCAGCCATTGCTCAGAAACAAAATCACTACGATAGCGCTTTTCCAAGTTATACGCAAGCGGGAGGAGCGGATACACACCCACCTCATCCTGTGAATTGCCAATGTCTCCAGTTTGACTGTTCTGCAAAGATTGTAAAGATAGGGCGAGACTGGTCGGAATTACCCAACGTCCCACCATACAATGCCGGCGACAAAGTCACTGCACCTTATCGACTTAGCTGTTATAAATGGGTACCCGTGTAAAATGTATCACTTACGATGTTAAAAAATAAATATTTTCTTTTACGGTTTTGTAACCTTTTTGAATTAAATTCTCAGGTATAACGAACCCCAAAAAGTGCAATTATCAATGACATGTTGAAATAATTGATTTAACGTATCTGTTCAGCGGTTGCCACTGAACTAATCGTGCCCGTGAGCGTGCCCGTGCCCGCGTGCGTCTTTTCTAGTGACTTTTATCAAAAGCCTTGGCCATTTTAATCAACACTTCAACTATCCTGAT
>JABDEF010000008.1 GCA_013287235.1 Gammaproteobacteria bacterium | reverse complement strand
CGAAAGATCTGCCCCTTTGAGGTTGGTATTCGTGAGATTTGCATAATCTAAATTTGCGCCTCGCAAATCCATTTTTTCAAGATTGACATTGGTGAGATTGGCATGCATGAGATTTGCATTTTTTAAATCGACTTTGGTTCCCGCAAATTGATAGGTTCTTAAATCTGCATTCGATAAATCTAATCCTTGATGAGGATTGGAATTATCTATTTTGCTTAATTTAGCGAGATCACTGGGATTTGCGGCATACGCAAAAGAGATTAAACTAAAAAATAAAAATATTAAAAAGCGCATATATAATATATAAACCTATGTGGAAATACGTTGAATTTTGGCACCCAATTGGGAAAGTTTTTCTTCGATACACTCGTAACCGCGATCGATATGATAAATACGCGCAACGGTCGTTTCACCCAAGGCGGCAAGTCCTGCAAGGACTAAGCTTGCTGATGCACGTAGATCGGTTGCCATGGTTTGTGCACCTTGTAAATTGGGGATACCTGTACAGATGGCCGTGTTACCTTTGAGTGTGACTTGCGCCCCCATGCGTTGCAATTCTTGGACGTGCATGAAGCGATTTTCAAAAATCGTTTCTGTGATGACGCCGGTACCTTCTGCAACCGTATTGAGCGCCATCATTTGCGCTTGCATATCGGTCGGGAAAGCGGGATAGGGTGCGGTGCTCACATTGACGGCGCGTGGGCGATTGTCTTTCATATCGAGAGAAATCCAGTCAGGACCCGTTTCAATATCAGCGCCTGCTTCTGTTAAGGTCAATAAAACGGAAGTTAAAATATCCGGGCGCGTATTTTTAACCTTGATTTTCCCGCGTGTGATCGCAGCCGCTGTAAGATAAGTGCCTGTTTCAATACGATCGGGTAGGACTTGATAAGTACCACCCGATAATTCATCGACACCATCAATGATGATGGTTGAGGTACCAGCCCCTTGAATTTTTGCGCCGATGGTGTTTAAAAAGTTAGCGAGATCTTCCACTTCAGGTTCGTGCGCGGCGTTATGAATGATCGTTTGACCTTTGGCGAGGACCGCTGCCATCATGATATTTTCAGTACCTGTGACGGTGACAATATCCATAACAATGTTAACGCCTTTCAAACGTTTTTTTGTACTGGCTCTAATATAACCATTTTCAACATTAATGTCAGCGCCCATGGCCGTCAGACCTTTTAAGTGCTGATCTACCGGCCGCGTGCCAATAGCACAGCCGCCTGGCAAAGAAACATTGGCTTGACCAAAACGTCCCAACAAAGGTCCTAAAACCAATACGGAGGCGCGCATGGTACGAACCAGGTCGTATGGTGCATAAAAAGAATTCACATCGCTTGCATTCACTTCAATATTGGAGGTTTCATCTAAAGTGATGCGTGTGCCCATTTGTCCGAGCAGGTTCATAATAGTGGTCACATCTTGCAGATGTGGAATATTACAAAGTCGGACGGGTGTTCCTGTCAGTAATGTGGCGGCAAGTATCGGTAAAGCCGCATTTTTTGCACCTGAAATGCGGATTTCGCCTTTTAATGGGATATTGCCTTGAATAATGAGTTTATCCATGGTTTGTTAACTCCCATTCCTTTGGAGTAAAGGTTTTAATAGAGATAGCATGTATAGTACCATCTTTGAGGTGATTCTTCAGTGTTTCGTACACTAACTTTTGCTTTTCCACCCTGTTTTTGTTTTCAAAAAGATCGCAAATGACTATTGCGTTAAAATGTTGACCGTCATTTCCCTCGATAATGGCAATGGAATTTTCTAAACCGGCTTCAATCAGGTGTTTAATTTTTTCTGAATTCATCGTCTTCCTATGGAACGACATAAAACGGGCTAAGGGTACCTTATGAAAGAAATTTTATCAATAGAGACTAAACGCTAGAATTGATTTAAAATATAAATTTTCGGTAACCCCTCGCAATGACGGTGGTTCAAAAACCTAAGGATGAATCATAATGCATGTTGACTCTTCATTGGGATTGCTAGAATCTGTTCAATATTTTCCATCTCCGCATTGCGATGATCGTCCAGCCAATGCTCTGATTAATATGATTGTGATTCATGGGATTAGTTTACCACCCGGACAATTTGGCAATGGTATGATTGAAAATCTTTTTTGCGGCAAATTAGATATTACGGTGCATCCTTATTTTTCAACGATTCCATCACTCAGAGTATCTGCGCATCTTTTAATTAGCCGTGACGGGATTGTGACGCAATTTGTTCCATTTTCAAAACGCGCATGGCATGCGGGTGTTTCTTCTTTTCATGGTGCGAAACAGTGTAATGATTTTTCCATTGGGATCGAATTAGAAGGAACCGATGAAACACCGTATGAAAAAATTCAATATACACAGTTATCACGTGTGATAAAGTGTCTTATGAAAACATATGGCAGTATTTCGCGAGACCGTATCGTTGGACATTCTGATATTGCACCAGGTCGGAAATCTGATCCAGGGCCTGTATTTGATTGGGAAAATTTAGATCGTTTATTGTATCGGTTGTTATAGGAATTGTAGAATGACATTTATTATAACGTTAATCGCGTGGATTCTCGAGCGATTTTTTCATTGGCATCATTTAAAAAGATGGGAGTGGTTTACACATTATGAAAAGTGGCTAAGTGTGCATATCAAGACTTGGCAGCCATATCTTCGATTGCTTATCAATGTTTTACCGCCGTTGATGGTGGTCGGTTTCATCAACGTTTTGCTCTCGAGTTTTTTGTACGGCATTTTCAAGTTTATTTTCGGGGTGTTTGTTTTACTCTATTGTTTGGGTCCCGAAAATTTATGGGTAGAGGTTTATCAAAAAATAGAACAAAATCATAAAGGTGAAAAAAAAGCCGTGGATCATGTGGAATACTTTCATGAAAAATTTGTTCGTTCGATTTTTATAAAAGCCAATGATAGAATTTTTGCGGTGATGTTTTGGTTTGTTTTGCTTGGGCCGATTGGGGCAGTGCTTTATCGTTTAATTGATATTTTTAGCGTCAGAGAAGAGTATGGGTTAATGCCGATTGCAGTACAATCAAAACAAGTGCTCGATTGGATTCCCATACGTATTTTTACATTTTTCTTCGCATTGGGCGGACACTTCACCGACGTGATTGCCATATGGAAAAAGCATTTTACGCAAGGGTTAGAGATGAATGAATTCTTATTAACAGAATGCGGAATGGCGGCATTGGATCGAGAGTCTCCGAATCAGGATATTTCCTCACTCGGAAAAGACGCATTAGGATTACTAGATAGAGCATTTGTGATGGGATTAGTTGTATTAGCCATTTGTGTGCTTATACTATAGATGAAAACCCTTTTTATCGCATGGATTTGCATAATTGTTTTTACGCCCACCTTCGGTTACGAGGTGACGGATGATGCAGGCCAAAAAATTGTATTAGATCATCCTCCCGCACGTATTGTGAGTCTTGCGCCTGATCTTACGGAAAATTTGTTTGCATTGGGTTTAGGCGAAAAGATTGTGGGTGTTGTACGTGGATGTGATTATCCGAGAGACGCGTTAAAAATTCCCATTGTTGCATCCTATGACAGCATCTCAGTTGAGAAAATTCTTTCATTGCATCCTGACTTGATTGTTGCTTGGCGCGACGCACGTTTTATTCCGCAATTAAAAAAACTGAATGTTCCCATTTATCTCAATCAACCGCATCGAATCACGGATATTCCAAAAGTATTAAGAAATTTAGGTATGCTTACGGAGACTTCCAGAAAGGCGGAAGAAGTAGCGCTAAATTTTGAAAATCATTTAGCGAGGTTAAAAAAAACGTATTCACATGAGAAACCTGTTTCGGTTTTTTATCAAATTTGGTTTAGTCCGCTCATGACGATCACGAGGACAAGTTGGATCAATGATGTGATTACGTTGTGCGGAGGAAAAAATATTTTTGAAAATTTGCGAGGATCCGCATCTTCCGTGAGTATGGAAGCAGTGCTTCTTTCAAATCCTGAAATCATCATTGGTTCCAGAGAAAGTCATGATTTAAAAAATTCTTGGGCGCATTATAAAACATTACGTGCGGTAAAAAATAAAAATGTTTATACATTAAATCCGGATAAAATAGAAAGAGCAAGTGTACGGTTGCTTCAAGGTGCAGAGGAACTTTGTCAAATCATTGATAAGGATCGTGCACGATCCTAAATACTGGAGATACGACAATGCTACTTGATGTACAAAGAAGATCTTTACTGCGCTGGTATAGCGGCTTTTTTCTTGGCAATGTTTTTTTAATTTGGTTAATTGGCCTTGAGTATCTTCAAGCCACGCCTTGGATTACTACGACATATTTTACTTTACGTGCAAAAATATTGCTGACGACATTTTTAGGGTTGAGTTATGTCGGGCAATTGGCGTTGGTTGCTTTTATCCCGGCATTAATTATTGTCCCGCTTATTCTTTTATGGCCATCGCGTTTTTTGGTTTTCACTATTGGAATTCTCTCAGCATCGTTCTTTGCGTTATGGATATCTATTGATACGATTCTTTATAATTTATATCGTTTTCACATTAATGGCGTCATGTTGCGTCTTACACTCAATGGTTTAGCAGAAAATATGTTTGGGTTATCCCTGACAGAAATGTTTTTGGTTGGACTTTTCATGATGCTTTTGTTGGGATTAGAGCTATTTTACGCAAGTATTCTTTGGCGATATATTAAAAAAAATTTATTTATTTTCACTTATTTTAAATGGATTTTTTTATTTTTGTGTTTTTCGCTTTATATTTCTTATTCTATGATTTTCTATAGCGCCAATTACCGCATGAATCGCTTTCTTATCGATTGTGCGCGGTTTTTACCTTTATATTATGAAGTGATAGGGGCATTTTTACCTGAAAGGCACGGGTTTATTGCCATCAGTCGAGTGAATGAAAAGGCAGTGAACCAACCACCCAAAGCACAGTTACCCTTAAATTATCCTTTAAAAAATGTCGTTTGCAATACAAAAACAAAAAAACAAAATATTGTGATTATTGCCATCGACGCGTGGCGTTTTGATATGTTGAATAAAGCTGTGACACCGAAGATCACGACATTTTCTGATAATGCCTGGGTTTTTAAAGAACATTCTTCCGGTGGAAACTCCACAGGCCCCGGCATTTTTTCGCTTTTTTATGCCATTCCTGCAACCTACTGGACTGCGATGGAAGAGCAGAAAAAGGGGCCTCTTTTTATCGATACACTCTTAAAAGAAAATTATGAAATGCAAATATTAGGAAGTGCGGATCTATCAGCGCCGCCTTTTGATCGAACGGTTTTTCAAGCAATCCCACACTTAGAAAAAAAACAATCTGCCATAACGCCGAATGAAAGGGATCATGAAATCACAGAAAAATTTAAAAATTTTGTAAAAACACGCTCTTCGAAAAGTCAGCCATTTTTTAGTTTTTTATTTTATGATTCTGCACATAGTTTTTGTATCGGTAATGAAAAAGGTCCATTTCAACCGGTCACAAAAGAATGTGTGCGATTTTCTCTTTCGAATAAAAAAGATATTCTGACTTACTTTAATCGTTATAAGAATGCATTACATTATATTGATGGTGAAGTGAGTGAGGTGATTCAAACCTTAAAAGAAAATCATTTATTAGAGAATACTGTCGTACTGATTACAGGGGACCATGGAGAAGAATTTGATGATAATCATTTAGGTTATTGGGGACATGCGGGTAACTTTACCCGTTATCAAGTACAAACGCCTTTGGTGCTCTATTTCCCCAAAGAAAAACCTAAAACATTTACTTATCGCACTAGCCATTTTGATGTCGTTCCGACCTTAATGACACGCGTTTTAGGATGTGAAAAAGATGTGTCGAGTTATAGTGTTGGCACGAATTTACTGGATGAGCAGCGACGTCCTTATCTTATTATAGGTTCATATATTGATTTCGGCATTGTCGAACCGGAACGGATTACAACGATATTTCCAACGGGGTATGTCGCCATTGAAAAGAAAGACGGGCAGGATGTATCGGGCGCTGAGGTGAATTATCTGGTTTTAGAAAAAGTGTTGAAAGAAATGCGGCGGTTTTATCAGGTTTAGCAGGAAAGGCTTGAGATGTAAGCTTGTATGTTAATGAATCTATTATTGAATCGTCTTTGTGTATGAAAGTTATCATCAAAAATTACTTTATTCACACATAAAAAATGTGCTATCATTTGATGGACACTTTTACTGTTAGAGATTTACGTGAGCATACCGGACAACTTATCCACGATGCCGAAGCAGGAAAATTATCCTTGATCACCAAACATGGACGGCCAGTTTTTCTGGCTGTACCTTTTAGCGAGGATCTTTTAGAGCTAGGTTTACGGCAGGTATTAGCTGCCAAGCTCTACCAGGAAAATGCTTTTTCCTTAGAAAAAGCAGCAAAATTAGCTGGGATCTCACTGGAAGCCTTCATAGAGGTTCTTGGTAGTATGGGTATCCCCGTCGTTAGCTACTCTGCGTCTGAATTACAGCGGGAGCTCAAAAACTTTGAATAAATCCATTGTTGTGGCAGATGCTAGCCCTTTGATTGCTTTTGCACGCATAGATCATTTGCCAACGCTTGTTAAGACGCTAGGCTCGATCATTATTCCACAATCTGTCGCTGACGAGTGCACAAAAGATTCGTTCAGGCCTGGTGCTGCTACCATTCAAAAGTCTATCCATGCCAATATGATAAATGTCCACAAAGATGATTTAGCGACAGATCAATTAAACCACTTAAAAACATTTCTTGGGCCAGGTGAATCAGCAGCCATAGTCCTTGCCTTAGAACTAAACGCGGGATTACTCGTAGATGAAAAATTAGCACGTAATGCAGCATCACAACTCAAGATAAAAATAAATAGAGTTTTCTTCTTTTGAAGATATCCAAGATCGATTTGAAAAAGAATGGGAGATTTTACATGAAAAAGTTAAAAAACAAAAAGGCCGCTAAAAAATCAAATCTTAAATTGATGAAAGTTAAAATTGGCTCTGTTAAAGACTTTTTTGATAACACTAGAGAAGTGATGCGCGATGCTGATAAAGGTAAATCAATAACGAAGCGATGTGCAACATTAACTTTTGTAGATCCTCACGAAATGCTACATTTTTTGAGCGCAGCTAAAATAAAATTAATTGATAATATCAGAAAGCATCCCGATTCGATTACTAATATAGCAAAAGCAATGAATAGGCCTCGTTCTGCAGTAAGAAGAGATATTCATGAAATGGAGAGTGTTGGAATAGTTAAAACACATGTGGAAATTAATCCAGCTGGGCATGGCAGGCATAAGATTGTCGAATTGGTTGCTTCTACATTAAAGCTCGAGGCTTATATTTAATGTATCGACGGGATGATCTGAATTCCAACCAATTTTCTATTAATAGTCTCGACACACGTTTAAATTCTTTGATGTCGAAGTGAACGTCGACACTGGTGTGGAATTATCTATCTGGATTGTTAATGGATTAATACGGAATACATTCCTATGAAGGACCATAAAAAAACATTTGATTATATTATCATTGGCGGTGGTTCCGCAGGTTGTGTGGTTGCAAACCGCTTATCACAAAATCCAACCAATAGCGTTTGTCTGATAGAAGCGGGGCCCCGTGATTCCCATCCTTTACTACGCATTCCACTCGCTTTATTCCTTACGATACGCAGCAATCGTTTGAATTGGAAATTCTGGACAGAACCACAAAAATATTGCGGAAATCGCAAACACTATTGGCCACGCGGATTGACATTAGGTGGTGGATCATCCATTAATGCCATGTGTTACGTGCGTGGCAATCCAGAAGATTACAATCGTTGGGAAGCAGAAGGGTGTAAAGGTTGGTCTTATCAAGATGTTTTACCCTATTTTAAGAAAATGGAAAACGGCCCTATCAATGTGACAACGGCTCGCTATTTAAATCCGTTGATGCACGCCTTTATCCATGCGGGTAAAGAAATGCATTATCCCGTATTAGAAAATTACAACGGGAAATCACAATATGGCGTTGGTTATTCATACGTAACACAAAAAAACGGCCGTCGCTTAAGCAATGCCGATGCTTATTTACATCCGATTGAACATCGAAAAAATTTAACTGTACTTGTCAAAGCTTATGTCACGAAAATTCTTTTTGCGGATAAAAAAGCTATCGGTATTCAATACAAGCATCACAATCAAACCAAAGAAATCTTTGCCAACAAAGAAATCATTTTGACAGCAGGTGCCATTGGCACACCGCATATTTTGTTATTGTCAGGTGTTGGACCTAAATCGGAAATAGAAAAACATGGTATTTTACTCGTTCACGAATTACCGGGTGTGGGCGAAAACTTGCAAGATCATTTAGATATTCATATTACTTGTCTCGACAAAACGCGAACCGCGATAAGTTTTCGCATGAGTTATTTATGGCGATTTCTAAAAGGATGTTATGATTATTTCTTGCTAAAAAAAGGGGAATTTACCAGTAATTATGTACAAGCCATAGGATTTATCAAATCAAATCCTAATTTATCCACGCCTGATTTACAATGGCATTTTGCGCCTTCTATGCATACGAATAGTGCGTTAAATCTTAAGCCCATATTTAAGCATTACGGCTATACTTTAATGCTCTGTTATTTACACCCTAAAAGTCGTGGCAAGATAACATTAAAAAATGCTGACCCACTTATAAAACCATGTATTGATGCGAATTACCTAAGAGAGGAATCGGATCTAGATGCGATGGTGATGGGTTTTAAAAAATCGAGAGAACTGCTAGCACAGCAAAGTTTTACACCGTATTTTTTAAAAGAACATCAACCAGGAAGCCATGTTGAAACAGATGCAGAAATCAAAGATTATATTCGTCATTTTTCTGAAACCATTTATCATCCGGTTGGCACTTGTAAAATGGGTAATGATCATATGTCTGTCGTTGATCCTGCAACGTTAAAAATGCATGGATTAGAAAACATTCGCATCATGGACGCATCGATTATGCCAACGATTACCAGTGGCAACACCAATGCACCCACGACGATGATTGCTGAAAAAGGAGCTGATTTGATTTTAAAATACTAAAGTTTTAAAGCTTTTTTATTATTTCTTTCAATATGCTCTAAGACGTTATCTAGAGGTGTTTCATGAGGATTCACAAAATCTTTAACATAAGGATATTTTTTCAGTTCATCGGATTTCATGTCTGCCAAAACATCTAAAAGATTTCCAATTACGCAACTGCTTCCGGTTGAATAATACAGCATATTTGTGATGACGCCTGAGATGTCAAGAAAAGTACCATTATTTTTCACGACATAATTGTCATTCATTTTTATCCAATCGTTATGCTTAAAGTATGAGATGAGGCAATATTGCCACGCAAGCCAAAAGCTCTCATGATCGAAATCATAAAAACAAAATGTAAATGTCGGTGAACGATTCTCAATGCGAAAATCCATTTTTTTCAACCAGGCAATTTTTGTCACGGGATCATCAAAGTTATATTCGGCAATCATTTTAACAAGGTCAGGGATTAAATAATCCAGGTCGGTTTCTTGTAATTTCTTGGTAAAAAAATCCAAAGAATTTTTTTTATAGTTATTTTTTAATAACATCTCTTTTGAATCCGATGAGCTAATACTAAGACTGGCATAGTCATTTAAATAAATCGGTGATTCATTTTTTTCATCGGCGACAATCGGTGTTTGCCATAAGCTCCCTTTGGTTGAAATGCGTGAACTTTCAAATGAGATCCGACCTTTGGATTTTAGTTTTTCATCGGGCAACCAAATGCGTAAAATGAATTGATTCTCTTTCTTAAGTTCAAGTGATTGTTGTTCTTTTTGCTTGATAGAATATTTATAAAATCGGGGTTGATTTTCCAAAATTAAAAAATTATCGCCAGTTGCTTCCACATCTCTTTTGACGGGAATAGACAATGAACGCATGACATCAGGTAAATAGTTCACTGCTCTCGCAAGTGGGGGTTTATCTTCAATAATGTGACAAATGGCACGGAGTTTGACTTTGGCTGTTATAGATAATTCATTAAATGCAATCGCGATCTGTACTATTCTATCGTCAGCATAGCCTTGAGCCGCCAGAGTTGAATGATCAAAATAAAACATTTTTTCATGAATGTAACTGCCGAAGAGAAAAAAAGCCTTGTTAAAGATAATAATGCCATCTCGGTCTGGTCCTAGGTTGTTATATTTGTTAGCAAACCACGCATGAGTCATTGCATCGATCGCGGTAAGCATCGCTTTTTTAAAGCAATGGATAGGGTCTTTTATCTTGGTTTTTTTAGCATAATTTTCTTCAGAATAGGTAAAAAGCCGCTTTGCATATTCAAATTCTGTATTTGCGAGTATACTCAGCTTATCAAGTGTGAGGTTCGATAGTTGTTCAGCAATTTTTGTTTCAAAGACAGAAAATTCATTTTCTGCAGAGGATGTTTGGTTATTACTTTGCATTGTTATTATTCCCTTTATTAATTATTTTTCGAAGTTTCTGAGATTAATCTAAACACTTTAATAAATCAACTTTCTAGCCAATTTTCTATTAGTAACCCAGATACACGTTCAAATTCTTTGATGTTCGCCGTGACAAAAATAAAGCCATGATGTAAAGCACTTCCAGCAAGTAAAATATCATAAGCACCAATGATATTTCCTTTTTTTTGTAAAGCGACACGTACATTGGCGGCACAAATCGCATCATTATCATGAAAAGGTAAAATATTTATACTTTCAATGAATGATTCAATAATGGGTTTTAATTTTTTAGTACGGGCTGGATTTAAAAGTAAACCAAACTCAATTTCCATCAAGGTAGTGGAAGAAATATAAATATCTTTTGGTGAGGTACTTTTGATATGATTTAAAACGTTTTTTTCACCCTTTACAAAATAGCTAACGATACAAGTATCTAATAAATATTTCATAAAAAAGGATCATCCTTAGGTTTTTTTAAGTTTTTGCGATAGCTTTCAAAAGCGGGAATATTCTTTATTCCTTTGAAGGAAAGGATTTCCTCTGGCCATTCGGGTTTCGTTTGATGAAGAATCCATTCTTCAATGGCTTCACGTATGAGAGCATTACGTGTTTTGCCAGAATTTTTAGCCAGTTTGTTAAGTTGCGATCCCATCTGATCATCGATATAAATATTGAAATGCATAAGTCATTCTCCTTTACACATAACATATTATATGTGATAAATAATATTTTTTCAATCTATGAGAGGGCTACGTTAAAAAAATGAGTTGATTATTTTTTTATATATTTCACCTGCGGCAGCCCTTCAAAATCAGCATCTTGAGACCAGATGATGGCTTCGTGCGACATACCGGTTGCAAATATGATGCTATCTGCGAGAGGAAGTTTATGTTGAATACCGAGTTTTGCGGCTAACAATGAAATTTCGATATCGCAAGGCACAACGAATCCTTGCATCATGCACTCAATGGTTTCAAACGCTTCTTTTTCTGTGCGAAGTCGCAAAACATGTTTAAAAACTTCAAGCAGTGAAATACTTGGCACAATTAAATTTTTCGTGTCTTCAATGGCGGTTGCAAAAAAGTTAGCATTGGGTGCATCCGCAAAATATTCTAGCCAGCCTGAAGAATCAACCACGTTTTTTTTCATACCCTGTCCTTGTCGCGTGGAATCTCTGTATCGATTCCTTTCAAAAAGCCGCGCATTTTTTTAATATTTTTGACAGGTACAAATTCCAGGCGATTTTGATAGTGAAAAACGTGTAATTTCTCGCCTGGTTTTAAATGTAAGGCTTTCCGAATTTCTTTAGGAATAACAATTTGAAATTTAGGGGAAATAATGACTTGCATATCGTACCTCATCGATAATAGTTTCGTATTACAATATTATAATCGATAAGTATCGATAAATCTAGGGAGCGGGCCATAAATCTACTGTTGCAATTTTCTTTTTCATTATCTTTGCGAACCATTCAGGCATGATCTTAAGAGAACATTTCTTGCAAGGTCTGTAATATCAGCCTTGTCGTAGGTTCTTTAGTAACAGTGCCTAGACGTTTAACAAGTCTCACTTTATCGACTGCGTGTATTTGATCTAAAACAACCTGTCGTTATTTTAAAAATATCCAGCACGGCATGCAATTCGGAGATGACTAATAAAAAAACAATTTGCGTTATCTCGTTCAGACGTTAAAATATCCCTCTTTCTAAATAGTGTAAAATGAGTAGTAATACCTAAGGAACAACGCATGTCGGATATTGATCCCATCGAAACCGAAGAGTGGCTAGAAGCGCTCGCATCCCTCGTCGAATATGAAGGACGTGAACGCGCACAATTTGTACTAGAAAAATTATTGGAAGATGCTCAAAAATTAGGCATCCACATCGGTGGCGAAGCTTTAACCACACCGTTTTGTAACACGATACCAAAAGAAGAAGAGCCGACTTATCCAGGCGATCTTAAGCTTGAATACCGTATTGATGCAATTAATCGATGGAATGCCATCATGATGGTGCTCCGCGCTAAGAAAACTGCAGGTGGCGTGGGCGGGCATTTATCCTCTTATGCTTCGATTGCGAATGCTTATGAGGTCGGTTTAAATCATTTTTTTCGGGGTGCCGCCAAAGATTCTCCCGGAGATTTGATTTATTTTCAAGGGCATTCCTCGGAAGGGAATTATGCGCGCGCCTATCTCGAAGATCGTTTGACTGAAGAAAATCTCGATCATTTTCGTCAAGAGGTTAGAGGGCCAGGACTTTCCTCTTATCCGCATCCATGGTTAATGCCTGATTTTTGGCAATTTGCGACGGTTTCTTTAGGTTTGGGTCCCTTACAAGCAATTTATCAAGCCCGTTTTTTAAAATATTTAGAAAATCGCAAATTAATACCCACGAATGATCGTAAAGTTTGGGTATTTGCCGGCGATGGAGAAATGGATGAACCGGAATCCACAGCCGGTTTATCTTTTGCGGCAACAGAAAATTTAGACAATATTATTTATGTGGTGAATTGTAATTTACAGCGTTTAGATGGACCAGTACGTGCGCACGGGAAAATTATTCAAGAGTTGGAAGGACAATTCCGTGGTGCGGGTTGGAATGTCATAAAAGTGGTTTGGGGTGAATCGTGGGATGCGCTTTTTGAAAAAGATAAAAAAGGTATTTTATTAAAACGCTTGAATACGATTTTGGATGGGGATTTACAAACGGCAAATGTAACAACGGGTGAAAAAAGACTGAAAGTACTCGCCAATAACGATGAAGAATTAAAAGCGTTTTTTGAAACATTATCCGATGATGAATTTGATAAATTAAATCGCGGTGGCCATGACCTTCAAAAAATTTATGCAGCTTATGCAAAAGCCGTCAAACATAAAAACCAACCGACGGCGATTTTACTGCATACCGTCAAAGGCTATGGTTTAGGAAAGGGTGGCGCCGAAGGTCGAAATATCGCGCACAACCAATTAGACCTGACGGATGAACAGTTAAAAGCATTTTGTCAGCGTTTTGATTTGCCCATCAAAGATCAGCAAATCAAAGATCTTGCTTATTATAAACCAGAAAAAAATAGTCCTGAATTAAAATATTTACACGAAAGACGTAAAATATTAAATGGTTATTTGCCCGAGAGAAAAGTCTTTTCTCATCCGATAGAGACTCCACCTTTATCTGCATTTGAAGCAACTTTAGTAGGAAGTGCGGATCGAACCATGTCGACTACGATGGTTTTAGGGCGTATTTTTAATGTTTTATTAAAAGATCCGCATATCAAAGATCGATTAGTGCCTATTTTTTCGGATGAAGTGCGCACTTTTGGGTTAGAAGAATTATTTCGTAAAATTGGGATTTATTCGCATGTCGGTCAGCTTTATACACCGGAAGATAAAGATCAATTGTTATATTATCGAGAATCGCAAGATGGCCAATTGTTAGAAGAAGGCATTACAGAAGCAGGCTGCATGTCTTCATGGATTGCAGCGGCCACGTCTTATAGTGCGCATCAAATTCCTATGATTCCTTTTTTCGTTTTTTATTCCATGTTTGGTTTTCAACGGGTAGGCGATTTTATTTGGGCGGCGGGAGACATGCGCGCACGTGGATTTTTAATTGGTGCAACCGCAGGACGCACTACCTTGGAGGGAGAGGGTTTACAACATCAAGACGGTCATAGTTTATTAGTCGCTGGGACGGTACCCAATTGCCGTGCGTATGATCCTGCGTTTGGTTATGAAATGGCAGTGATTATCCAACATGGTTTGAAGGTCATGTTTGAAGAAGAACAAGATGTTTTTTATTATCTCATGGCGATGAATGAGCGTTATCAGCAACCCGCAATGCCAAAAGGGGTGGAAGAAGGCATTATCAAGGGTCTTTACCTTTTCAAAGAAGGCAAAGACGCGAAGGTAAAAGTACAGTTATTGGGCAGCGGTGCTATTTTGAATGAAGTCATTGCAGCAGCAGATTTATTGGAAAAAGATTTTGGTGTATCAGCCGACGTGTGGAGTGCAACCAGTTTTAATGAATTGAGGCGAGAAGCATCGAATCTTCAGCGTGCACATATGTTTGGTCCCTCTAAAAAATTAACCGAAAGCACTATCGAAAAATGCTTAAAGAACCGGAAAGGCCCCGTGATTGCGGCAACGGATTATGTGCGTGCCTATGCAGAGCAAATTCGTCCATGGATGAAATCTTCCTATACGGTTTTGGGAACGGATGGCTATGGGCGAAGTGACACCCGCACAGAATTACGACACTTTTTTGAAGTGGATCGTTATCATATCGTGGTAGCTGCGTTATATGCATTGGTGAAAGATGATCTTATTCCTCCTAATCAAGTGACGAATGCACTAAAAAAATATAATATTGATCCTGAGAAACCCAATCCGCTGACCGTATAGGGAGGAATTTACCTTGGCTGTTAAAAATATTATCGTGCCAGATATAGGTGGCGCGAAGAATGTCGATGTCATTGAAGTTTTAGTAAAACCCGGGGATCGCATTGAAGTAGAAACGCCACTCATCGCGTTAGAATCCGATAAAGCCACCATGGAATTACCCTCATCGGATGCGGGTGTGATCAAAGAAGTTAAAGTGAAAGTCGGTGATAAAGTGTCTGAAGGTTCGGTGATTGTTGTCGTTGAAACCGAAGGTAAAGTCGAAAAAACCGAAAAACCTGAAAAAATAGAAGCAGCTGCACCTTCTAAAAAAGCACCCGAACCCGAAAAAGAAGAAGGAACCTATGCAGGTACTGTCATTCCTGCCGGTTACAATGTCGATGTACACGCAGGACCGGTGGTGCGTAAATTAGCCCGTGAATTCGGGATTGATTTAATGAAAGTGACGCCGACAGGCCCCAAACAACGTCTTCTCAAGGAAGATTTACAAATGTTTGTGAAATCAAAGTTGGCAGAAGCCCCTGTCACGACGGGATTACCCTCATCCCCGGTGATTGATTTTAGTAAATTCGGTCCCATTGAAGCAAAACCCCTTTCCCGTATTAAAAAAATCTCCGGTAAAAATTTACATCGTAATTGGCTTTTAATTCCGCATGTCACGCAATTTGGAGAAGCAGATATTACAGAGATGGAAGCATTTCGTATCGAACAAAAAGGCATTTATGAAAAGGAAGGCATTAAATTAACGCCGTTGGTTTTCATGATGAAAGCGGTCGCTGCCACTTTAAAAATGTACCCGCAATTTAATGCATCGTTGGATCAAAATGGCGAAAATATTATTTTAAAAAAATACGTGCATATTGGTGTCGCGGTGGATACGCCAGAGGGTTTAGTGGTGCCTGTGATCCGCGATGTGGATAAAAAAGGCTTGGGCGATTTAGCACGTGAATTAAGTGTGGTGAGTGAGAAAGCGCGGAATAAACAATTAACGACACAAGAGATGCAAGGCGGCAGTTTTTCCATTTCCAGTTTAGGGGGTATTGGTGGGACAGCTTTCACCCCGATTGTGAATTTACCGGAAGTCGCGATTTTAGGTATTTCAAAATCTTCATACAAACCCGTTTATCAAGAGGGTGAATTTGTTCCGCGTTTAATGTTACCGTTATCCCTTTCCTATGATCATCGCGTGATTGATGGTGCAGACGGCGCACGTTTTATTGCATATTTAAGTGATCGATTGAGTGATATTCGAAAATTATTATTGTAGAGGCGAGCAATGAGTAAGGTATTAGAAACAGAAGTGGTAGTGATTGGTAGTGGTCCGGGTGGATATACGGCGGCATTTCGTGCCGCCGATTTAGGGAAAAAAGTCACATTGGTTGAGCGTTATGAAACAATTGGTGGCGTTTGTTTGAATGTCGGTTGTATTCCATCGAAAGCATTATTACATGCAGCCAAAGTGATCGATGATGCGCATGATATGCAAGCGAATGGCATCGATTTTGGCACACCGAAAGTCGATAATACGAAATTACGCGGTTGGAAAAATAAAGTCGTGACCCGATTAACGGGCGGCTTAAAAATGTTAGCCAAGCAGCGTAAAGTGGATATTGTGCAAGGGGTCGCGCAATTTGTATCGAACAATGAAATTTCGGTGGGAGACCAAGTCATCAAATTCAAAAATGCCATTATTGCGGCGGGTTCTCGCCCAGTGAAATTACCTTTTTTACCGGATGATCCGCGTATTATGGATTCAACAGGCGCATTAGAGTTAGAAGACACAAAATGTAAAATGCTTGTGATTGGAGGTGGCATTATCGGTTTGGAAATGGCAACGGTTTATCATGCACTGGGCGCTGAAATTACCGTGGTTGAATTGATGGATCAATTGATTCCGGGTTGTGATAAAGATATCGTCGCACCTTTGCATAAACGGATTCAAAAACGTTATAAAAATATTTTCTTAAAATCCAAAGTCACAAAAGTGGATGCGAAAAAAGATGGATTGTGGGTGACGTTTGAAGGAGAAAATGCACCGAAAGATCCTGAACGTTTTGATCGTATTTTATCGGCCGTGGGTAGGCGTCCGAATGGCGATTTAATCGCAGCTGAAAAAGCGGGTGTAGAAGTAGACGAGCGTGGATTCATTCGTGTCGATAAACAACAACGTACCAATGTCCCACATATTTTTGCGATTGGCGATGTGGTGGGGAATCCTATGCTTGCGCATAAAGCCATGCCAGAAGGGCGGGTGGCGGCAGAAGTGATTGCTGGTTTGAAAAGATATTTTGATCCGCGTTGTATTCCGAGTGTGGCTTACACGGATCCCGAAATCGCATGGGTTGGGATGACGGAGAATGAAGCGAAAGCGAAAGGCATAGCGTACGGAAAAGGTGTTTTTCCTTGGGCTGCAAGCGGCCGTTCTTTGAGTTTGGGGCGTGACGAAGGATTAACAAAACTTTTGATTGAAGAAAAAACACATCGTGTGATTGGGGGTGCGCTGGTGGGCCCCAATGCGGGAGAGTTAGTCGCAGAAATTGGTCTTGCGATTGAAATGGGTTGTGATGTCGAAGACGTTTCTTTGACGATTCATCCGCATCCGACATTATCAGAAACCGTGATGTTAGCGGCGGAAGTGTTTGAAGGGACGATTACGGATTTGTATTTGCCGAAGAAGAAAGTGGAAGAAAATAAAACCATTCAATGACTTGTAAAGTTCACGGTTTGGTGTTAAATCGAGTGTTCTTAATAAGATTGTGATGTGGAAGTGATTTAGCTGACATAAATATTTACTATTTTACTAGGGCGTGTCGTCAATTATTTATTAAGCAGACTCAATACATATGATGCATATCTACACTAAAACGTCGTCCCGCGACTTGTTCGCGGGATCCAGGGGAGCTTGTAACTGCTATCGCTGCGACTGGATCCTGCGGTCAAGCCGCAGGACGAGGGAGAAATGGGAAATTTAAGCCATTTAATTGACGACACACCCTAAGATTTTTTATTTTGAATATAATAAATACCATCCATTTTCATTATTACGTATCATCTTTATCATTCCGCTTGGAATAATTTTTAGTAGGAGGTTTAGATGGTATGTTCTTTAAATCTTCCTTGTCTTTGTTTGCTGGTTCTTTAGAAAAAAGACTTTTAGCAACTAAAGGTGATGGTTGGTTTGAACGAGGAGAAAATTCTTTGACAGAACACAGGTTAATTATACTGTCACATATCTTAAATTCTCCGGACTGAGCTTCAAAAGCATCATCATCCCTCGGATCAGATGCTGAAGTATATTCTTTATTTAAATAGTATCTCACTTTGTTGTTTCCACCTTGCGTATAAAGCTGTAGCAAATCAGCATTTGGATGAGATTGTTTAAGAGAATTGTATAATGCTGCAATAGCGGGAATATCTTCAAGTGACCAGGCTTGAGTATGATTAGCAATAAATACCCTTCCCTTTCTACTTAATATAATGGAGAGTGAATTTTCAATTGTATCATAAAACTTTTTGAACTCAGGGCTATCGCCATATGGCAAATAACACCCAAATGTTTGTACTGTCAATTTCCTTTCTTTATCTATCGAAGTATATTCGCATTTTTCATCTGAGGTGCTTATGAGATTATAAGATGCTGCATTAAGAACAGTTCCATCATTACCGAATAGTCCATCGATCATGATAATGCGTACACTTTCGTGTTTTGAGATTTCCTGAATATATGTAGGCAACTGTTGTTCTGGTTTTCTATAGAGGCCAGCCCCGATAAGTGCTGTACCAATACTAATTAATACATTATCTTCTTCTATTTTTTTGAAAGCATTTATTAAACTTACTAATTGATTAGCTTGTCTGTTCTTTTCTACGTCATCAGAAGAGTTAATGCTATTTTTGTAAGCTTCTTTTAATTGATTTAAAAAACTATCACTTAATTTGTTTTCTTTATTATCAATAGGACCTTCTTTTGTTGGACGTGAATTCACTTTAGCCTCGTGAAGCTCATTAAGTTGTAGGGAAAGATATTATATTTAATTATAACAAATTTGTATCAAATTTTGAGCAACAGAATAATTTTTTTGCAGAGTTATTAAAAAATACCTTTTTAATCAATGAATTAAATTAATCTATTTCGCTCATGATGCCACAGATCTTCTTTATTTTCTGTTTCTCTTGCAAGTAACCTTGCGGCAATAAATAACACATCCGATAATCGATTGATATACCGCAAAATATTAGGATTTAAATTTTCACCCTGATGTAATGTTACCAGATGTCGTTCAGCGCGCCTGCAAACGGTACGTGCGAGATGACAAGTGGCGGATTTAATATTGCCGCCTGGTAAAATAAATTCTTTGAGTGGCGGTAACGTTGCATTCCATGTTGTAATTTTTTCATCTAAAAATGCAATTTTTTCATCTGTGACAGCTGTCCGATAGGGTGGGCAAAGTTCTCCTCCGACATCAAATAAATCCTGCTGCACTTGTTTCAATGTATTTATGATTTCTTGATCTTGGGGGCAATGTGTAATCACCATGCCGATCACACTATTTAATTCATCCAGTGATCCAAGTGCTTCAATACGAGCATGATCTTTAAAAAGACGACCTTTTCCTAAGCTGGTTTTGCCATCGTCCCCTGTGCGTGTGGTGATTTTTGAGAGTCGGTAGCCCATGAGTGTGTCCTTTTTAGATTCATACCATATTATAGTATCTGCTATACTTCATAGCATAGTAAAGATGGATTAAATCGTATGTTACGAACGCTAAATATCGAAACGGATTTGGATAAATTAGTCATACTCGAGCAAAAAACCCAAATTGCTCCTTGGGCAGCTGATGTCTTTCAAAAGTGCTTAGATGCAGGGAGCTATAGTTGGGTGATTGAAGTTCAGAATAATGTGATCGGGTTTATTTTTGTTCTTATGCAAGCAGGAGAAGCACATATTTTAAATATTTGCATACAGCCAGAATATCAAAATAAAGGATATGGTTTTCAATTATTAACGGAAGCATTGTCGCAACTAAAGGAAAAAAAGGTTGGCATTGCATACCTTGAAGTCCGGCGAAGTAATGCGAAAGCCATCGCATTGTATCGAAAGATGGGATTTACACTCATTGGCGAAAGAAAAAATTATTATGCTCAGAGAGAGCATAAAGAAGACGCATTGGTATTTGCGAAGGATTTGCGTAAGGGGTAGTATACCTAGTTTTTTAACAGCCTGTCATTGCGAGGAGCGTTAGCGACGTGGCAATCCACCTCTTCTGGATTGCCACGTCGCTAACGCTCCTCGCAATGACAAAATGGGTATTAACTTATGCAAGAAAATCAAATACTTAAAAGGCGAACCTTCGCCATTATTTCACATCCCGATGCGGGTAAAACGACCCTGACAGAAAAACTTTTGCTGTTTGGTGGCGCCATCCAATTGGCAGGAACGGTTAAAGGCCGTAAAGCATCCAGGCATGCAACATCGGACTGGATGGAGCTTGAAAAACAGCGTGGAATTTCGGTTACCACCTCTGTTATGCAGTTTCCCTATAAAACACAGGTGATGAATTTGCTGGATACCCCGGGGCATGCGGATTTTTCGGAAGATACCTATCGGACCTTAACGGCGGTCGATTCTGCCTTAATGGTGATAGACGCGGCAAAAGGGGTTGAGGAACGTACCATTAAACTATTGGAAGTCTGCCGTTTGCGGCATACGCCCATTATTACTTTTATCAATAAATTAGACCGTGACAGCCGGGATGCGATTGAGTTACTCGATGAAATTGAAACCATTTTAAAAATACGCTGTGCGCCGATTACTTGGCCTATTGGAATGGGACGAGATTTTAAAGGGGTTTATCATTTGTATGAAGATGCGGTCTATCTCTATGAACCCGGGAAAAATGCCGTTCAACAAGAAGGGACTAAAATTTCTGATTTAATGAATCCAGAATTAGATCGTATACTTGGGGATCAAGCGAAAGCATTACGTGAAAATGTCGAATTAGTCAAAGGCGCAAGTCATGTTTTTACGAAAGATGAGTTTTTACAGGGCACCTTGACGCCGGTATTTTTCGGTTCTGCATTAAATAATTTTGGCGTTCGAGAATTGTTGGATGCCTTTGCAGAATATGCGCCCTCTCCACAACAACGCGAAACTAAAACCCGGGAGGTAAAACCTTCTGAACCGAAATTTTCTGGATTTGTTTTTAAAATCCAAGCCAACATGGATCCACAGCATCGTGATAGAGTCGCTTTTTTGCGTGTGTGTTCGGGAAAATACACACAAGGCATGAAAATGTATCAAGTCGGCATTGAGCGTGAAGTCAAAATTGGGCAGGCACTCACATTTATGGCGTCTGATCGTGAACAAGTGAATGAAGCATGGCCAGGAGATATTATTGGTCTTTATAATCATGGCACGATTCAAATTGGGGATACATTTACGGAAGGTGAGCATTTAAAATTTGTGGGGATTCCTTATTTTGCGCCAGAATTATTTCGGCTCGTTCGATTAAAAGATCCGTTAAAATTAAAAGCCTTACAAAAAGGCTTAAAACAATTATCCGAAGAAGGCGCAACGCAATTATTTCGTCCCTTGAATAGTAATCATCTTATTTTAGGTGCCGTCGGTCTTTTGCAATTTGATGTGGTGGCTTACCGTTTGAAAAATGAATATAACGTCGATTGTGCCTATGAAAATGTTTCGATTGTGACGGCGCGTTGGATTCATTGTGATGATTCTAAAAGGCTTGAAGAGTTTAAAGCAAAAGCATTTGATAATTTGGCGTTAGATGGCAGTGATAATCTCACCTATCTTGCGCCGACAAGAGTGAATTTAAATCTCATGATAGAACGTTGGCCTAGGGTTGAGTTTAGGACGACGCGCGAGCATTAAATTAAGTAATCTCCGTAAAATGCCCGGCCGCGTATTCATGTAATACGCTGGCGATGAATGTTTGGTAAGGTAATCCCTTATATGCTGCTTTTTGTTTTAGGCGGTCTAAATCGACACTCGAAAGACGAAGGGTTATTCGTTGATCTTTACGAAGAGAATTTGCTGCGGCTGCTTTAGCAAAAGCGGCTTCTTCTTTAGCATTTTTCACAGTTTTCCATTCGCCGCGCTCAACAGATTTCAAAAGTTCTTGTTCTTCACGATCTAGTTTCGCTTTAAGAACATTTCGTTTTTTTTTCATGATGCACCTCTCTTGCTTAAATATTTTTTAGTAAGTTTTCGACTTGGCACAATTGTTTTAAGAAACACTGTATGTTTATCCTTTCTTACAAAAGGTACTAAATAGACATATCCATTAATATCGATTATATAAATCTCCTGATTGGGATACTTTGTCTTATTGTAGTGTTCTATCGTATCTAGTAGTTTATTATTGTCCAATGCTGCTATCACGTCTTCAAAGCTGATATGACGTTCTTTTATTAACTGCTGATTCTTATCAGCGGAAAATTCAAAATGTGGTTTTTCTATGTCCATATATTATAAATGTATAACAATGTACTACTTTTGTCAAACACATTCTAATGATTAATAGTATTAAGCACATCTGCTAAACTTGTAGGAGTTAACTTCTTTAAAAAATCTTCTACAGGCAGACATAAAATATTTTTCTTTTGTAATTTTTCATGACCACGATATAGCATAAGCAGCGTGGCCTCAGGATAATCCTCATGAAATGCTCTAAGTCCTGTTAAATCTTTATCATGTATATTCTTAGAATTTTTAATTTCTATGGCATAAAATTCTTTTGGGCCATAAATAATAAAATCGACTTCTACGCCATGCTTAGTTCGCCAATAGAATAATTTATTTGGCGTGCCTTGATAATCATTCCACGCATATAAATGCTGCAAAATTAAGCCTTCTAAACCAGGTCCATCCAACTCTGTTTCTTGATCTAAAAAACCTGTCATGCGTAAGCTACGATAAATACCTACATCAAAATAATAAAATTTTTCGTGTGAAATTAATTGGCGTTTTGCACGGATTGTAAAAACTGGAAGATGAAAGCTCAATAATAGATCATGTAAAACGCTTAAATAACCTTCGATTAATTTTCGTGAAACAGCACATTCACGTGCAATATTACTCATATTCAAAACTGAACCATGAGAAAAGCTAGCTACCTCTAAAAACCGCGAAAAATCTCCAATGTTTCGAACTAAACCTTCCGCTTTGACTTCTTCATTTAAATAAATTCCTATATAAGCCTTCAATGTATCCAGCCTATTTTCACTTTCGGCAATTAAAGGTACTAAACCATAACGTAAAGCATTTTCTAAGGAAAAAGCATCCCCTAATTCTGCAGCCATAAAGGGATACATATGTCTTATAATCGCACGTCCTGCTAATAGATCAACCCCTGAACGTTTTAATTTTCTTGCGCTAGAACCGGTTAATACAAATTGCCAACCTTGTTTTAATTCAATCAAGCGATGAACTACGCTTAATAATTCAGGCGCTTTTTGTATTTCATCGAGGATAATTGTTTTAGCAGAAGATGCGAGAACGGTTTCTTCTAATCTTTCTGGATATGCTTGGTATAAACGCAGTACGCTAGGGTCTAAAAGATCAATAAATAAACCATTAGGATATTGATATTTTAGCCACGTAGACTTGCCTGTACCGCGCGGACCAAATAAAAAGTAGCTTTGTTTGCTAGGATTAAAATAGCGCCTGATAGTCATATTGCCCTTATTTTAGTAAAAAATAACCCGTTACCTCTATTTTACCTGGAAAAATGGAGATAACAAGTAAAAAATTTCCGATTTCTCCGTCACTTTTGTTAAATCAAGGCGTTAAGGCGACGACCTGCAATATTTATTTGTTAAAAAATAAGTATCTGTTCAGCGGTTGCCACTGAACTAATCGTGCCCGTGCCCGACAGAATGTGCCGGTATACTTGATATTTGTCGGCGTCTTGAGATTATCGATGAAAAGAATTATTCAAAATTACGAGAGTTATTGATCAGGATAGTTGGAATGTTGATTAAAATGGCCAAGGCTTTTGATAAAAGTCACTAGAAAAGACGCACGCGGGCACGGGCACGCTCACGGGCACGATTGGGTCAGTGGTGGCCGCTGAATAGATACAACAAAATATACATTTAGAACTATGTCCCACGAGTAACCATTCATTAGAGACGCACTACCATTACCCAGATGAATTTAAACATTTATCTCATCCAGAGCATCCTTTAAGTATTTTGCACGAAAAAGGCATACGCTATTCACTCAATACGGATGATCCGCCATTTTTCAATGATGCGACTTTGTTAACAGAGTATGCTTACGCTGCAAAATTGCTCGGATTAAATCAAGAAGATTTACTGCGAATTACTTTAACAGCGATAGAAGATAGCTTTGCTGACGCTGACTTGAAAGTAGAATTGCGAAAAAAAGTCATGGATTTTTCTCGCAAAAATGTAATGTCTGATTACGTTATGTCAAGTATAAGGTGCATTAAGCACATCTACTAAACTTGTAGAGGGAATGGGACAACCCCCGTTTAGTCGATACGATTCTTTTATAAACTCCAATAAGTATGTGGTAGGCTATTTTTTTGAAGGACCGTATTTCTGTTTGAATTTTTCATTAAAATCAGGTGTAAATTTATTGTTCTTAATATGTTTTGCAAAAAATCGATAACTACAACCTTCAAAGAATTCGCTTGGTTTTGCTTTGCAGATAAAATTAAGATCAACCTTAGGACTAATTGATTTGCGAATCTCAAAAAAATATTTTTTAGCAACGCTAAAAGCTGTGGTTTCATCACTGCTGCTTCGAATCTTAAACCAGTTGGTGTGGTGAGACATTGCGCGTTCTGCGTTTAGTAATATATTGCAAAAATAGTCTTCTGCTTCGTCGATAAATATGTTTTGATTGTCCAAATCATTTTTCAAGTCATCTAATTTTTCCACTAGGTAATCAGCAATGACTTTCTTTTTTGGATCTTTTGTGGCTTTTTTCGCTTCCTGAAGCCCTTCTATTAATAATGGAATTTCCAAAACAAGATTTTCTTTGCTATCATTAAGTGTAGGATTTGATATATCAGGATCAGTTGAAAAATATATTTTATTTTCAGAAGTTGGTTTATCTTTTTCATCAGGTAATGGTTTCAATGCTGTGCCGGAGGGTAAATTTGATTCTGTTTCAGGAGCTTTTTCAATGGTACCGGAGGATAAATTTAATTCTGATTCAGAAGTTTCTTCAATGTTTTCGGAAGGTAACTTTGATTCTAATTCAGCAGTTTCTGGTGATGGGGAAATTGTTTGATCTCCAGTGAATTTCTTATAAAGATATTCCGCCCATGCTAAATCTTGTTCTAATTTAGTAAAATTAATAATGCTTTTTGGATCAAGTAATAAATTAACATAGATATTTAAACGAAACTGTAAATTATAAATTTTTTTTAATAAAATATTATCTTTTGAATCTTTATGCGTTTTTTTTATAAATTCTTCTAATGCTGCTTGATCTATTTCTTCATATTTATCGATAGATTCTGCATCGGGGCGGTTGCTTTTATGAATTTTAACAAAATCATTTTTATGAGGGGATAATATTTCAGTAAATAAATTTAATGTTTCCTGTGTTCTATCCCTTGATTTTTCTCGACATTGAAATGTTTTTTCTGCAGGAGTATGTTGCGGTATTATTTGTATTACATCTATCTCAAAAAATTGATTTGCACCGATGGTAAATGTGGATGTCTTCATCTCTTTTAATTCTAACGTGATGATATTTTTTGTATTATTGTAAATATAGAGGGGATAATATATTCCCATGTGTGTATATAGTTTTTGTTGTTCTTCAACTAAATCAAAAATAATATGCGTATTTTTCTGTATTTTTGCAGCAGTTGTGCCAATCCCTAATAAACTATCTACATTCACCTTAAGAAGCGTTTCATTCATAGCCCGACCCATGCTGGGTGGGATATATCCAAATAAATCAGAAAAACTCGAATGTGTAGCATCCTCTGAAAGTCCTCTATTTATTTGGGCTAGTTTTTTTCTACGTTCTTCTGGTGTTCCTGTAATTAGAGTCGGATCATTAAAACCTAGCTTGTACGAAAGTCTCCCTTTTTTATTTTGTTCATAGTAGGAGTGGGCGTCAGCCCAGAAAAAGCCTTTGAATTTACTCACGGATAAATCTAATATCACAAACAAAGACTCAGCAAAAAGCTCTTGTCTAATGAAATATGAACTGTTTGGCAATAATGTTCCTGATATAACAGGGAATAATTGATATCCGCGGAATTGATCTAACGACGGCCCCCCATCTTCACGCAAATTCCCTTGAATTCTTCGATCATCAAGTTTGTCATAAAAAGACTCTGGTGAGTGACAGCAGTGTATAACAACACTGCCTTCCTCATGCAATTGGGAGAGTTTTTTTCTAGCGTTCGACATCATAAATTCTCACTCATTAGTGTGTAACATTATGACAATAAAGGGTTGAATTGTAAATATTTTATACATGCGTTGTCTGCATGTATTGAGCATTGATAAAACCACCATTTAAGATTATGATTCTTCGTTTAATTTGAGAGTTACCACCGTGATTGAAGTCACCTCTATCCAAAACCGCATCAAAGATTTAAACCAGCGCCTCGATGACATTCGGAGGTATCTTTGACATCGATCAAAAACGCGAACGGTTGGTCGAAGTACAGCGCGAACTCGAAGACCCTGCGATTTGGAGTAATCCTGAGCGTGCTCAAAATTTAGGCCGAGAACGTGCCCAATTAGAAACCGTTGTGAATGCTATCCAAATTTTAGAGAATAGCTTGCGTGATTCTGCCGAATTATTTGAATTGGCAGCTCTAGAAAATGATAGCGATACCGTGGAAGCCATCCTCAAAGAGTTAGATAAAGCCAATCAAAGTATTGAACAATTAGAATTTCAACGCATGTTTTCTGGTGAAATGGATGCGAATTCTGCTTATATGGATGTTCAATCCGGATCGGGCGGTACGGAAGCCCAAGATTGGGCCAATATGTTGTTACGCATGTATTTACGTTGGGGAGAACGGCATGGGTTTCAAACAGAATTGATTGAAGTTTCTCCTGGGGAAGTGGCGGGGATTAAGAGTGCAACGGTTAAATTTACCGGTCCTTATGCCTACGGGTGGCTTAGAACCGAAACAGGTGTGCATCGACTGGTTCGAAAATCACCCTTTGATTCGGGCAATAGACGCCATACCTCTTTCGCTTCTGTTTTTGTGTCGCCTGAAATTGATGAAAGTATTGATATTGACATCAATCCTGCGGATTTACGCGTCGATACCTATCGCGCGAGTGGAGCGGGTGGTCAGCACGTCAATCGTACCGATTCTGCTGTGCGTATAACCCATTTACCGACGAATGTAGTGGTACAGTGTCAAAACGATCGTTCGCAGCATAAAAATCGTGCGCAAGCCATGAAGCAATTACGTGCAAAATTGTATGAACTCGAATTACAAAAAAGACGCTCAAAACAACAAGAATTAGAAGACAGTAAAATGGAAATCAGTTGGGGCAGTCAGATACGTTCTTATGTATTGGATACGTCACGTGTCAAAGATTTACGTACGAATGTGGAGCATATGCAACCGCAAGATGTACTGGATGGGGATCTAGATAAATTTATCGAAGCAAGTCTATTGAGTGGATTATGAACATGAAATCTGAAGAAAATGCGGAATGTGATACGAATGAACTCATTTTACAACGACGCAATAAATTAAAAGCGTGGCGAGAAGAGGGGCATGCTTATCCCAATGATTTTCGTCGGGATGTTTTCGCTTCAGATATCCATGCGCAATATGAAGCAAAAACAGAATCTGAATTAGAAGCATCGAATATTCCTGTCAAAGTCGCAGGACGCATGATGACGCGTCGCTTGATGGGAAAAGCGAGCTTTGTACATTTACAAGATATGTCATCCCGTATCCAATTGTATGTTCGACAAGATGCGGTGGGAAATGACACCTATGAAAAATTTTTGCAATGGGATTTAGGTGATATTTTGGGAGTGGAAGGCACCTTATTTAAAACAAAAACGGGCGAATTATCGATACGTGTTTCTCATGTTCGATTACTCACAAAATCGCTTCGACCGCTACCCGATAAATACCACGGGTTAACCGATCAGGAGTTACGATATCGTCAACGTTATGTGGATCTGATGGTGAATGAAGGCACACGCGAAACGTTTATCATTCGCTCAATGATTATCGAAAAAATGCGTCAATTTTTAAAAGTGCATCAATTCTTGGAAGTGGAAACGCCAATGATGCAAGTTTTAGCGGGCGGTGCTGCCGCACGTCCTTTTGTGACCTATCATAATGTGTTAGATATGCCACTTTATTTGCGTATTGCCCCTGAGCTGTATTTAAAGCGTTTGGTTGTCGGCGGATTTGAACGGGTGTTTGAAATCAACCGCAATTTTCGTAACGAAGGGCTATCTACACAGCATAATCCAGAATTTACGATGTTGGAATTTTATCAAGCGTATGCGGATTATCGAGATTTAATGGATTTGACTGAAGAATTACTTCGATTTCTTACCAAAGAAATTTTAAATCAAACGTCCATACATTATTTAGATCATACATTAGATGTTATGAAGCCATTTGAAAGAAAAAGTCTTTTTCAATCGATTTTAGATTTTAATCCAGAATTCAAAAGTTCGGATATTGATACATTAGAGGCTGCAAAAAAAACAGCGGCAAAATTAGAAATTCCCGTGCAAGAAAGTTATGGTCTTGGGAAAATTCAAACAGAGATTTTTGAAAAAACGGTTGAGCATCAATTGATACAACCCACTTTTATTACAGAGTATCCAGCGGAAGTGTCACCGCTTGCAAGACGCAATGATCAAAATTCTTTTATTACCGATCGTTTTGAATTGTTTATCGCGGGTCGTGAAATTGCAAATGGATTTTCTGAATTGAATGATGCAGAAGATCAGGCGGAGCGTTTTCGTAAACAAATGGCAGATAAAGAAGCCGGTAATTTGGAAGCGATGCCGTATGATGAAGATTATATTACGGCGTTGGAATATGGGATGCCACCAACGGCAGGGGAAGGGATTGGGATTGATCGGTTGGTGATGTTATTTACGAATTCGCCATCCATACGTGATGTGATTTTGTTTCCGCATATGCGGCCGAGGTAAAAACGTCTTCTTTACACATGTCACCCCGCAGGCATCGCGTCTAAGAGGTTTGATAAAAATTTGGCATTTCACGCGATGCTTTTGCGGTCCCGTAATGCTTTAATACGGGACCTCTTGCCCGAGAACTCCTGCAAGAGATCCCGTGTAAAAGCATCACGGGACGACGCGTGCCTGCGGGGTGACAACCTGTTAGTTTTTGAGTGTTATATTTTTCTCTAATGTATCTTCAGGCTGTGATTCAGTCTCTTTTGCCTTAAAAAAAGCAATCGTATTCTTAAAAGTCTTATCTCTAAGCTCTAAATAGTACGCAATCAATGCATCATTATTTGATTTAGAGACTTTCACTAATATTTCACGTGATAATTCTAGATCTTTTGGCAAATTAAATTTATTGGATGTTAAAAGTTTCAAAAATAATGATGCATCAAATGTAAAATTTTTATTTTTTAATATAGCAGTCAATGACTCTGCATTAATTTCTGGATCTGTCATCACTTTTTCAAAAAAAGTAGCTTCATAACCTTCTTGATGGGTCACATCAATTTTTTTAAGAAATAATGATATAACACTTTCCATGAGGAGACCCTCTCGTGCTGCTTCAAGAAATGCATTTCTAAAAACAATTTCTGGTAATTCGTGGATTGTTCCTTGATAGTCATTTGGACTATCTGGATAGTACTTAGCGTTCTCAAGAAGCTCTAGAATGGTTTCATAATGTATTTTTAAGCCATGCGCATGTAAAAAAGGAAGTAATTCAAGTTTATCCAAGTTTGTTCTTTTAAGTGGGGATACAAATGATAAATCTGGGAAATATTTATTGATAAATGTCATCGTGTCTTCAATATGAAAATGTTTAATCAGTTGTTCTAACAAGGTATCGTCCCATATCAATGCATAATTTAAATTTAAGCGTAGCCCATTATTTTCAATCAAACTTGTAAGTTTGGAAAAACCATCCCTGTTGCTTATGATACCTGTATGAATATTTTCACCTGAAAAAAATTCATTGATCGCGTTTTTATAAAAATGTTGAATGACATCTGGGCATGTTTCAAAAATATCAAGTTTGTTAGATTTTTTATAGATTTCATTTTTTATAAATTGAATCGTGGCAGGAGTTAATAGTTCTACTTTTTTATCCGCAATAAGTTCTCTAAAATATTTGATATGGTTTTGGCTATCATGTTTAAATCCTATAGAAAGTATTTTTGCTTCCGATTCTAAATCTAGTGTGTATTTTTTAATAAATGAAATTGCGGTCTCATAATTAAAAGAATACATGAATTGATTTACCAATGTTTCATAACGCTCATTTGAATGATGAATAGATAAATCATAAAGAGATATTAGTTGATTGAATTCTTCATAGGTTAAGCTCCTTTGAATCGCGTCACTGAGTGTCTCGCAATTCAATAAATTTTGTAACTCATCTTTTGTGAATATTTTTTCAAGAAATGTTTGATTTTCAATTGCGTATCGTGTGAACCATGGTTTACTGTTTTTCGATTTTGCTATTAGCCCACTTTTAAGTTTTTGCAAATGGGTAGGATTTGATAATACAAAATCACTATTATTTTGAATTTTTTTTAGGTAATCCGTCAATGATCCATTTGATCGCCTCGTTTCAATGATATGACATAAATGAGCAATTTGTGTTTCTAATTGAGGTACAAAATTAGTTAGAAATAATTCGGCTTCTGAAGAGTGATATTGTTTTAATACAATATCGATCATGCAATAATTTTCATGCGTCTTATGAATATCTAATTGATACTCACTTACCAAAGTGATGAATGTATCGATATTATGAAATAAAAACATGCTATCAACAAGTTTATCTATGGCAAGAATTTCAGTTTTGACGACATCACCCAGTATAGGTTTTAAAATAGGCGGATTTTTGGATAATATCATCAGTTTGTCGAAATTTGACATTAGAAGTAGTCTTTCTTTAAGGGTAGATAATATTTCAGGAGATAAAGTCTCTATCAATGACATCGCTTCTTTTGATTGTAAGTATTCTGATAATCTTAATTTATAGCAATTTTCAAAAGTTTTTTTGATTAATGCTGTTCGATCGGCGAATCCCTCAAATGCATGAAGATAGTCAAAGAATGCTTTGATGTTCAGTGAAGGACTATCAATATGCGATTCAAATGATTTTAAACGTGTTTCTTTATCTATATCAATATTTAATTTTTTAAAAAACGCAAAAGCACTTTTTAATTGTTCTAATGATGTGAATTTAAGGATTTTTATAAGCGTTTCTTTGTTGATGCGCTCTAGAATTTCTTTCGTTGTAAAAATATCAATAATTTTTTCTACTTCGAGTAAAAGTCTTAAAAAATCGTTTTTACTAAAACTAAGCACAAATTTTTTCAAATTTGCGATGCTCCATGAATGAATTGCTGGACTCGATTCTTTAGAATAATGTCTCGCTAAAATCGTGCGATAAGATTGATATTCATCCGGATTGTTATTATTTAAAATATTTTTATATTCGTCCAATAATGATTTTAAAGGTAATTTTTCTATCTCGGTTTTGTTGTATTCTACTTCATGTTCAAATAAGAATGACTTATCATTATATTGTGGATATTTGATGGTACGGTTGCCATTAAAGTAACTTTCAATATTGGCGACATTTTTCAATACATGAATGCGATTACCCCAATTCGGGGCAAAAAAATGTGTTTTTATGATGCATGATTGATTCGTCGTATTGTATTCTAAGGTAACTCGACCACCATGATTTTCTAATGGAATATTTATTTCAACAGTGATGATAGGATGTGCATGTTCAATACTCGATAAATTTACAGAATCTTCGTGTTTTGGCAAAATTTCCTTAATAAGTCTTTGTAATGCATTGGGTAAAAGCGTCATATCCACACGTGACTCTTCACCTAAAATGTTAAGACTCGTGATAATATTTTGGTGCATGAGTGAGAATAACCCTTCAAGCGTGATTTCCTGTCTTTTTTCCATAAATTGGCGATCAAAAGAGGCTGTGCTTCCAATTCTTGCAGATGCGACAGAGAAATTATAATTGGGTTTTAATTCAGAGGCTTTATGGTTTTTTGATTTCTTTTTAAAGGCATGCTCAATAGATTTTATCATCGAGTCTTTTTGACTGCTTTTATCAAAATTTAGCTTGGACCATTGTTTAAATGTTTCGTCAGGGATTTTATTCATCCATTTTTTCATGAGTGCTTGATAGATCTCTAGCGTTTTAATAAAGCGCGGAAGAAGTAATGGTTCAATCATATTTTCTTTATATTCCGGACTTCCTTTAAGGCTTTTGATAGATCTATCGA
>JABDEF010000007.1 GCA_013287235.1 Gammaproteobacteria bacterium | reverse complement strand
CTCACGGGCACGATTAGTTCAGTGGCAACCGCTGAACAGATACAATGTTTTTTAATAAAATTTATTGAATAATGATATAATTACCTTAGATTTTGAGGGTAATTGCCGACACGTCCTACTATAAAACGAGCTTTTCACATGTTTCAAAAACCCATAGCCATTTTCGGCGGTACTTTTGATCCCATACACTTTGGGCACTTACGCACCGCGCTTGAAATATATGATACGTGCCAGTTAGCTGAAGTACGTTTTATCCCTTGTTACCAGCCGGTCCACCGAGAACGTCCAGTCGCATCTCCAGAAGATCGACTCAATATGATCACTTTAGCAATAAAAGACGAATCTGCGTTCAAAGTAGATGATTGCGAAATCAAGCGCCAAGGGCCCTCTTACATGGTGGACACATTAGAAACACTTCGCAAAAACATATCCGATCAAACACCACTTTGTTTAATCATGGGAATTGATGCCTTGTTAGGATTTGCGCAATGGCATCGTTATGATGATATTTTAAAACTTGCGCATTTAATCATTGCGCATCGGCCAGATTATCAACTCCCTGAAAATGGCACGATTGCGCACTTATTAAAAGATAGCGTAAAAAAAGACATTCATCAAACCCGATCGGGTTCTATTATTTTACAACCCGTCACGGCTTTAGAAATATCTGCAACCGAGATACGAAAAGCGCTTGCGAAAGGCAAAAACCCGCGTTTTCTACTACCAGATAGTGTGTATGAATACATAAAGCAACATGGCATATACCACTCAAATTCGCTATAATAAAAGTGTGTACACTATACAGGATACAACGGATGCAAACAGAGCATTTGAAAAACCTCGCACTCGACGCACTCAACGATTTAAAAGCCCTCGATTTAATAACCCTAGATGTACATGAAATAACCACCATCACAGACATCATGATTATCTGCAGCGGACGCTCCAACCGTCACGTGAAATCACTCGCTGAAAATGTCGTTATGAAAGCGAAGGAACAACGTGTCAGTTACATTAAAACGGAAGGAGAAAAAGAAGGTGAATGGGTCATCGTCGACCTTGCAGATGTGATCGTACATATCATGCTACCTGCGACTCGCGCCTTTTATAATTTAGAAGATCTCTGGGAACCCATTATCGATATGCGGGAACAAGATGCGCGTACGTCTACTGGCGGTCGGTAACAAAATGCCAGAATGGGTAGAACAAGGTTTTCAAACCTACACGAGACGGTTTCCTCCGTCCTACCCATTCGAACTACTGGAAATTTCGCCTGAAAAGCGCACCCCCTCATCCAACATTCCACGTATCATTGAAAACGAAAGTGAAAAACTCATGAAAGCCCTCAAACCCGGACATGTCATGATTGCGTTGGATGTGAAAGGAGAATCCTGGTCCACGGAAAAATTAGCCGAAAAATTAAAGCAGTTTCAAACAGAAGGGAAAAATATTGATTTACTCATTGGCGGCCCAGATGGATTATCAGAAACTTGCCTCAAAAAAGCCAATATCAAATGGTCACTCTCACCCCTCACTTTCCCCCACGCACTTGTTCGTGTTTTAGTGGTCGAACAACTTTATCGTGCGATCAGTATTTTACAGGGACATCCGTATCATCGGATGTAAAAAATCCCCCCGCCTGTGCCTCGCTCGTCGCCCCCCTTTTTCAAAGGGGGTCGCCGAGCGAGGCACAGGCGGGGGGATTTATTTTCTTACTCCGGCGTTCGGAGCGCAATCACCGCATATAATTGACGTAACTTTGCACGTTGATCTTCATAGGCTTGTTTTGTCGTAGATGTCTTTTCTGTTTCGTACGCTTTTTTTAACGCTACCAATTGTGTTTGCTCATCCATCACTTCGCGTCCAAACCCTTCGGGATCTTGATTTTGTGTTTGAATCAGTGCATCAAAATCATAAGCAGCACGTCTCACGGTGTCGCATGCTGTTGTCGCTTCCGTTTCACATTGTTTGTATTGATCACTCAAGACTTTTGGATGCTCCATCAAATAGTCATACGACAATTCTGCATGACAGCTCAAAGACAGGGATAAAAATAAAATGACGACAGACTGTTTTATGAATTTCATATAATTACTTATGCTCGAAAAATGGAATGCCATACCCTACCAATTTATATAAAAAAGGCAACAATAATGTCACAATCCCTAAAATAAATAAGACAACCACGGTGCTGATGGGAGAGGCAAGCGGGTTAACACGATATTGCATAAAACGTAAGAAAGAAGCAAAAAGACAGCTGATCCCCACAATAATGCTCGCCGTGCCAATAAAATCCGATAGCATACCGACAGGCCCCATCATTTCGTTTGCTAACCCGCCAATACTGGGCGCGCTATTTGCATAACAAATACTTTGTAAAAAAAGTATCAAAAGAAAATAAGGTAGACGTACTATTTTCATAAAACTTTCATAACCTGTTGTAAAAAGATATACTATTTTTTTGTAACTTCGCCGTCATTGCGATGCCTCGTGCTTTTTACGAGGTGAAGCAATCCAAAAAGCTTTTCTGGATTGTTTCACCTCGTAAAAAGCACGAGGCATCGCAATGACGGTAGTGAATGGTATTATAGTTATGTTTCATAAAGAACGCCAATTATTCACTGATCCTCAAATAGACTACCCTATTCTCAATCATCATTTAAGCTTCGCGGATTACATTAAAGAATCAACGGAAATTATCTCGAAAACACGTAGGGATCTCAATAAAAATAATGCACAAAATATTATCCTCGCCAATGCACCTTTTGAGTTAAAGCCTAAGCATAAGCCTCTGAAAGCCGGCGCATTACTCATTCATGGTCTGCTTGATTCTCCATTTGTCATGAAAGGGATAGGAAAAGTACTAGAAACAGAAGGTTTTTTAGTCAGAGCAGTTTTACTACAAGGTCATGGTACCATTCCCGGTGCTCTTTTAAATGTCGATTATCACCAATGGCTGGAAACGGTCCGTTTCGGCATTCACTCCCTTAAAAAAGAAGTGAATAAAATTTTTTTAGTGGGTTTCTCCACAGGCGCCGATCTTGCTTTGTATCATGTATTAAAAGATCATCGTCAAATAGCAGGATTAATATTGATTGCACCCGCGCTTCGCATACATTCTTTTTTTGATTTTGCAACCCATTGGTATCGCTTATTTCGTTTTGTATCAAAACGCGTCGAATGGTTTCACATCGATAATGAAGAATTAAGTGATTATGTCAAATATGGTTCTATTCCATTTAATGCCGCGTACCAAGTTTATCGATTGGGTCGAGAAATTCAAAAAATAAGCTATCCTGATAAACCGGTTTGTCCATTATTGTTTACCATGAGTGAAAATGATGCAACTGTCTCCTCGAAAGACAGTATTCAATATTTTAAACAACATAAAAATCCTAAGAGTCGTATGATTTTATATACGCAATCTCCCCATCAAACGCCGGAAGATTCGCGGATTGTATTGCGATCCTCTGTTTATCCTGCCTTCGATATCGTCAGTTTTTCTCATCTTTGCGTACCTATTGAGCCTTCCAATGCCCACTATGGTGAAAATGGGGATTATATGTACGCCAGCCACTTAACCCACCGTCAAAAAACCCAATATGGAGAGTTTTCACCTTTTCAGTTAAAAATCAATCAATTTTTATTAAAACATCATTGGACAGAGATGCAATACGAACGACTTACTTATAATCCAGATTTTGAATTTTTATCTAATCAAATATTGGAATTCATTAATATTCACCCCCTTTGAAAAAGGGGGTAAACAGATAATTACAAAAAAATGCTTCTCTTGTCATCTTGCCGTAATAATTATTTCTTATAATCTGCCACATAAACGAGGAATGTGGATAATGTCAACACGATCAACATTTAGTCAGACGCCTATTGAAGCAGAAAAACTCCCCAAAAAACGCAGTTTTTACTTCAAAACCGGCATTGTTGCGATTGGCTACGGTATTTTTGCTTGTATTATTTCATTAGTTTTTGGTGACATAGGTGAATTTATATCCTTTGACTGGATAGATTGGTTTCTTCCGCTTGTTACCATCCCTGCTTTCATTGGAAATCATATTTCTGGGGGCACTTACTTCGGGCGCGAGGCAGACCTCATCGTACAAAAACCCCAACGGTCTTACGAAAAATCCGGCACAGCCTTAGGCATACTCTTTGGGTTAACGGTCGGAATCGGCTTAGCCATTCTGGGAGCAGGAGATTTTTTGAGTGGTGGATCGCTCGGCGGTCTGGTTGACATCATTGATATTTTATTCACCATCCTCGCCTCTGTCGCAAGCTTTGCCGGTTTTGGTAATCGATTAGGAAGTGCGGTACAAAATAGTCAGGGTGATCGTTTTTTTGAACGCCTTTCATCAGTCATCGTCAATGAAAAAAAACCCATTCTCATCGGTGCCATGGTGGGACTCACGTTTAGTTTAACGACTTGGCTTCTTGGTATTGCTGTATTCACAGGCATTGCTGGGATTAGTTTTCTTACCGGAGGATTACCACTTTGGATCATGGGAGGATTATTCGTTTTAAGTTATACGAGTTCCTTTGCTTCAGGATTTGATTATTTCGGAAGAGCCTATAGCTATATTCAAGCGACTTACAATAATGATGAAAAAGCACAAAATGAGATGGCAGGTAAAACATATCAATACAAAGGTGCTGCTATTGGTGTTGCCATTGGCGCTGTGATTGCGATCGGCATCATTATCACGCTTCTTGTGACACAACCTTATCTTTTTGCACTGGTTGCCGCAGCAGGGGTTTTCTTTGTCTGTACGGGCACATGGGGAGGGATCTGTTCACGTTTGGGAAGAATTCTTTTTGATGAGCGTACTCCTATTGAAAAACCGAAACTTGAACCAGCAGCCATTGTCGAACCTAAACCCATACCTGAGCCTGCACCTATACCCGTACAAGTTCCAATCGAACGAAAAGAAAAACCTTCCCGGCATAAAACAAGTACCCAAAATATGCTTGCTGTATTCGCAGAGCAAGAAGAACAGGAGGAAAATATAGAATTTTTTACTGCAAATAAACAACGCGACGATGATTCCATTAGTGCACTCCTCAATGGAAACCGTAATTTAAGTATTATTAACCACTGTCGTTTTGAGAGTACCAACACGAGTGAAGACAATTTTGCAGAAGGGATTGCGCTGGAGGCGTAAATCCACCCCCTTTTTCAAAGGGGGTGAATAGATATGTCTTTCTTAAACCACGCATGACAAATCAAAAGCACAGCCCCTATACAAATCGCACTATCTGCAATATTAAACGTTGGCCAATAAAAATGTGAAACGTACAATTGAATAAAATCGACCACTTGCCCATAGAGAAATCGATCCCAAAGATTTCCCAAAGCACCCCCCACAATGAGCGCCAGTGCGATGGATTCACTATAATTTCGCCATGAAATTCGCGATAACCAATAGATAAATACGATACTTGCAATTGTTGCAATACCTCCAAAGAAAAACACTTGCCAACCCGATGCACCATCCAAAAAACTAAACGCAGCACCGGTATTATAAGATAACGTCAAATTAAATCCCGGCACGATACTTAATGGGTCACCAATGCTTAAAAATGCTTGGGCAAAATTTTTAGTGAAACGATCTAAAACGATGACTAAAACCGTCACCCAAATCCAACGAATCCCACTTTGTAAAAATGCAACGTTAGGCATATTTCCGGACCTCCCCCTCTCCACTCACATTTTCCACACACCGTAAACAAAGTGTGGGAAATCCTGGATTTTGTCCCACATCTTGACGCCGATGCCAACAGCGTTCACATTTTTGAAGAGAACGTAACGAATGAATTTTAAAATGTGATTCGGCTGAATGATTGACATGGACTTTTACACTCGACGTAATCAGCACAAAACGTAACTCGTCTTCTAATAAATCCAATTGTTTTTTCGTTTCTTCATTACAAAAAACTTCCACTTCCGCTTCTAGCGATGACCCAATATCGCCCTTATTACGTACATTTTCAATGGAAATGTTTGCGCGATCTCGTAATTCGCGGATTTTTTCCCAAAATACATGATTCATGACAGTATTTTCATCTAAAGCAGGCAATTCTGTATACCATGTATTTAAAAAAACGGATGCATTTCGTTCTCCTGGAATATACTGCCAAATTTCTTCTGCGGTAAAACTTAAAATAGGCGCGAACCATCGAACTAGCGCTTCAATGATATGAAACATCGCGGTTTGTGTGGAACGTCGGGGAAGACTATCTGTTTTCGTCGTATATTGGCGATCTTTAATAATATCTAAATAAAAACTGCCTAAATCTATCGAACAAAATTGATGGACTTTTTGATAAATTAAATGAAATTGAAAAGTCTCATAGGCTTCGATAATTTCTTTTTGTAAAAGCCTCGCTTTATCCACAATAAAACGATCCAATGCCAGCATTTTATCCGGCGTTACCTTATGTTTTTTAGGATCAAATCCATCTAAATTCGCCAATAAAAAGCGCGCGGTATTCCGTAATCGTCGATAAGTGTCGGACGCGCGATGTAAAATTTCTTCCGACACAAAAATATCACCACGATAATCAATGGAAGCCGCCCATAAACGTAAAACATCTGCCCCCAATGATTGAATAATGGTAACTGGCGCAATGACATTACCAAGGGATTTTGACATTTTACGACCTTGAATATCAATCACATAACCATGCGTTAAAACGGCTTTGTAAGGCGCAACGTTATTCATCGCGATAGACGTTAATAAAGCCGAATGAAACCAGCCGCGATGTTGATCCGAACCTTCGAGATATAAATCAGCTGGGAATCCTAATTCGTGGCGTTTTCGTAACACACATTCGTGACTCACACCAGAATCAAACCACACATCCAATACATCCACACATTTTGAATAATGTTGCGCGTCTTCTCCTAATAATTCACTTGCATCTATCGCAAACCATGCTTCAATACCTTCTTTTTCGACCTGTTTTGCAACCTTTTCAAAAAGGGGTTGCGTATCAGGATGCATTTCACCCGTTTCTTTATGTAAAAATACCGTGATAGGAACACCCCATGTTCGCTGCCGCGAAATACACCAATCGGGACGATTTTCAATCATAGAATAAATGCGATTTTTTCCCCAGTCCGGAATCCACTGCGCATCCGAAATGGCATGCAATGACATGGCACGTAATTGATTTTTTTCCATGCTAATAAACCATTGTGGTGTTGCGCGGAAAATCACAGGTGTTTTATGTCGCCAACAGTTCGGGTAACTGTGTGTCACGGTGGTAAAATGTAACAAGGTATTTTGATTTTTTAATGCTTCTATGATGGTATCATTCACTTTGTTGACATGCATACCACCTATCAATGGTAAATCTTTTTGAAAACATCCATCATCCTTTAAAATATTGATGAGGGGAAGATGATATTTTTGTGCGACAGCAAAATCATCCGGCCCATGCGCCCCGGCGACATGCACGGCACCCGTTCCTGAATCCACCGTCACAAAATCTGCAAGAATGAGGGGTACATCGCGTGTAAAAAAAGGATGTTTTAATGTGAAATTTTCTAAACTGTCACCGCGCGCTTCTGCAAGGATGCGATATTCTTCGATAGAATAACGTTGCATGACCGTTTCAACTAAGGGGACAGCGATCACTAAACGTTCTTGATCTCCACACTGTACCAATGCATATGCAACAGAGGGATTTAATGCAACTGCCATATTGGCAGGCAAGGTCCAAGGCGTTGTGGTCCATATGGGTACTGAAATAGGACCCGTTCCTTCCGTTGTTTTAAAAACAGTAAGAAATGCCTTTTCGTCTTGCACATGAAACCGCACATCAATTGCGGGAGATGTTTTATCAGCGTATTCTACTTCGGCTTCTGCCAATGCCGATCCGCAATCCAAACACCAATAAACGGGTTTTACGCCTTTTTGTACATGCCCATTTTCAATAATTTTACCGAGACTTCGAATAATATCCGCTTCATAGGTAAAATCCATGGTCAAATAAGGGTGTTCCCAATCGCCGATTACACCGAGTCGTTTGAATTCTTCGCGTTGGATATCAATCTGTGATTTTGCATAATCCCTGCATGCTTTACGAAATTCAGGTTTCGTGATTTTTTGTCCGGGTTTTCCTACTTTCTTTTCAACATTTAATTCAATCGGTAAACCATGACAATCCCAGCCGGGAATAAATGCGCTATCAAAACCACTTAAGGTTTTCGATTTGACAACGATATCTTTTAAAATTTTATTGACAGCGGTTCCCATGTGAATATGCCCATTGGCATAAGGGGGTCCATCATGAAAAATAAAACGCTGGCGGTCTTTTCCTTCTTCTCTTAATTTTTTATAAAGATGGATATCCTCCCATTTTTTTAAAATATCCGGTTCGCGTTTCGCAAGATTCGCTTTCATGGGAAAATCGGTTTTGGGTAAATTTAATGTGTCTTTGTATTCGCTCATTCCTCGCTCCTAAAATATTCTCTCGCCTCAATGGCATCTTTCTCAATTTGCTCTCTCAATAAATCTAAATTCGCGTAACGTTCTTCATCACGAAATTTTTTACAAAATTCAACTGTCACATATTTGCCATAAATATTTTCATTAAAATCGAAAATATGCACTTCCAACAATGTGCGGGTACCGCCCACTGTAGGCCGAATCCCCACATTTGCGACCCCTGTCAAAGCTTCGTCTTTCAGCCCATGAATACGTACCGCATAAATCCCGAGGACAGGGGAAGCGTTTCGGTGTAAATAAATATTTGCGGTCGGAAATCCTAAGAGTCGCCCGCGTTGATCGCCATACACCACACGACCCATCATCGAATAAGGTCGCCCCAGCAACTCAAATACGAGATCGTGATCCGCATTTTGCAGCGCTTGACGTACCCAAGTGCTGCTCACACGTTTCCCTTGAAATAATACACTATGACTTGTCTCAACGGAAAATCCCAATTCCCTACCTAATCTTTTTAATAAAGTGATATCTCCTTCTCGGTCTTTTCCATAGCGGAAATCTTCTCCCACAATCACTTTTTTCACACGAAGGCTATCGTATAACACCTTCGTAATAAATGCTTCCGCTGAAAGCTCGGCAAAAGACTTATTAAAGCGCAAGACTTGCACCTGATCAATATCTAATGCGCAAAGTTGAAAGAATTTCTCCCGAAAACGCGTTAAACGTGCTACCGACTTTTCGGGTGCAAAAAACTCTAATGGCTGCGGTTCAAAGGTAATGACCAGCGATGAAGACCCTAAGATTTTTGATTCATTTTTAACTCTATCGATCAACGCTTGATGGCCCTTATGGACCCCATCAAAATTGCCTATCGTTGCAACCGCCCCTTGATGTTTTGGCGTGATATTACTTAAACCCCTGATTAATTTAGTAATCACAATTTTTCTTCCCGCTTTTTCCTAAAAAATGCTATGCTATAATATCTAGGGAACATACAAAAGAGGGTTTTTATGTTACATGTGGCGGCACCCGCATTTGAGAGTAGTACTAAAAGAATGTTGGTTCAATTCAAAAAAGATGAGACTTCTTGCCCTCATGTAACCAATGCCGATCTAAATGCGGCTATCAGAGATGACAAAAGATTAAGTGATTTATTAAAAATATTAAATGATACCTCAAACCCCGTCCCCGCTGTCGAAAGCGCAAATGCACAACTTGCCCTCACTGACAAAAACAGTGCTGATCGATATAGACAACGATTTCAAGACTTAAAACAAAAATGGCAAAGAGGGGAATTAACACAAAATGAACTCCTTGAAGCAGCTGCCTTATTAATCGTAGAAATCAAAGAAAGACATACAAAAATTTTACAACGTATCGAAAAAAGCATGGTAGATGGAAATGCAGACGCAGTTCGAGCAAGCCAAGAAATACACGAGATGCGCGATGAAAATAGAAACACGCTCGATCCATTTGAAACGAAAGTTAAAAGATGGGGTAATGAAAAACTCGAGTTGGAAGAACTCATGGGAGTCGTATTTCGAGACATCTTGGCAAATTTGCCACCCAAAGAAGCTCAAAGACTTCTTTCGACGACACCTGCGTTTGGTGGTACACCAAAACCAGGCTAAAAATCGAGTGCCTGTCTCTCGCGTATCAAAAAATCACGAACGCGTAGTCCTGTGAGCCTCAAGCTCATAAAGTAAAAAATCACGCCCATCGAAAGCAAGAAAAATAAATGTGTGATACGCCATAAAGCGCCATGCGTGACCCACTCGTGCAAATCACCCGCACCATACCATAACCAAACCGCTAAAATCACATTTGCTGTTAAGAGACGAAAAGTAAAAGATCCCCACCCAGCGCTCGGCACATAAATTTGCTTTTTGTGCAAGAAATACAGTAAAAAACCAGTATTCACAAGAGAAGCCAAAGAGGTTGCAAGGGCAATACCCGCGTGTGCGAGCGGCCAAATGAGAATCACATTAAAAACCATATTTGAAATCATCGCAAGAATACCAATGCGCACAGGTGTACGCATGTCTTGTTTGGCATAAAACCCTGCCGTTAAAATTTTAATGAGCATAAATGGTGTCACACCAATGGCAAACATCATTAAACTTTTTGATGCCATTTCAACAGAGTATGCATTAAATAATTTTCCATGCTGAAATAACGTACTTAACAATGGACCTGAGATTACACCCAATACAACACCTGCGGGAATGCTAACCAATAAAACACAACGTAACGCCCAATCTATTGTGAGAGAAAAATCTTCATGCGATTTAGTTGCATGATGCCTCGATAAATGCGGCAAAATCACCGTTGCAATTGCCACCCCAAAAACACCCAAAGGTAATTCCATCAAACGATCTGAATAATAAAGCCAAGAGACACTGCCCACCATGAGAAACGATGCAAACAAAGTATCGACCAATAAATTCAATTGCGACACAGAGACACCAAATAACGCAGGAATCATTAATTTTAAAACTCTCCGAACACCAGGATCACGAAAATCGATGCGGGGCTTCATCAAAACGCCTAATCTTTTTAAAAAAGGCCATTGAAAAAGCAATTGCACCATTCCTGCAATCGCCACAGACCATGCCAATGCAATGATGGGTGTATGGAATTGCGGTGATACCCAAATGGCTGCCGTAATCATACAAATATTTAAAAATATTGGCGTAATGGCTGCGACCCAAAATCGGCTGTATGTATTTAAAATCGCGCCAGAAAAAGCCGTCAACGAAATCAACATTAAATAAGGAAATGTGATTCTGAGCATAGTGACTGCGAGTGCATAACGTGGATCATCTGATTTAAAGCCAGCTGCAAAAATCTTCACGATCACTGGCGACAAAATTATTCCGAGTATAGTCACACACAATAATACAAATCCCAATGTCCCTGCCATCGCACTGACAAATTGTTTGATATCCTCTTTCGATTTTTGTTTTTGATATTCCGACAAAACGGGGACAAATGCCTGTGAAAATGACCCTTCTGCAAACAAGCGTCGCATAAAATTTGGAATTTTAAATGCGACGAGAAACGCATCAAATGCAGCAGATGCACCAAAAAACTGCGCAGTCACCATATCACGGGCAAACCCAAAAATTCGCGATACCATGGTGAGCGCTGCGACAAGACTCGTTGATTTAACCAGGGTTTTACTCATTTACTATTCCATTTTTTCAAATAACGTGAATTCTCATAAGCACAATTGCCTTTTATTGTGCTTATGTTAGAAGAGCCGTTATCCCGGAAAACGCTTTTGTTTATCCGGGAACCTGTCTAATTTACCACATTTGACAATACCCTAAAAGAAAGGCATATTACGGGACTTTCGATTTGACTTTAAAATTGTGGAGGATTCCCTTGGCTAATATTGCATCCGCGAAAAAACGTGCACGCCAGTCAGAAAAACACCGTCAGCACAATGCGAGCTTACGCTCCATGGTGCGAACTTATATTAAAAAAGTATACAACGCCATTGAAGCAAATGACGCGAAACTTGCTGAAGAATGCTATAAAGCCGCTCAGCCGGTTATTGATCGCATGGCAAGTAAAGGTTTTCTGCATAAAAACAAAGCAGCACGACATAAAAGTCGTATTGTGGCGCATATTAAGCGTTTAAGTGAAGCGAAGAGTTAACGAAATTGTCACCTTGTCATGCCAGCATGCTTTTAGCTGGCATCCAGAGAGGTCTTTCTGGATGCCAGCTAAAAGCATGCTGGCATGACATCTTTACTTATGCTCCAAATACCTCATCCCCTCCCTCACCAACTCTTCCGTCCCTACCCGTCCCAACGCGGAAATTTTAAAAACTTTTCCCTTCCAATCTAATCTCTTCACAATGTCATCACAACGCGCATCGGCTTCTTCTGGTATTAATAAATCTATTTTATTCAACACCAGCCATCGCTCTTTATCATATAATTCTTTGCTAAATTTTTTTAATTCATTCTCAATGGCTTGGATATGCAACACCGGGTCACTGTCATCTGGTGGAACAATATCCACCATGTGTAACAACAATAACGTGCGTGAAACATGTTTTAAAAATTGAATGCCAAGTCCTGCCCCTTCTGCCGCCCCTTCAATTAAACCAGGGATATCCGCCATCACAAAACTCCGATGGGCAGACACACGCACCACCCCCAAATTGGGATGCAACGTCGTAAAAGGATAGTCTGCAACCTTAGGCCGGGCTGCGGATACCGCATGAATTAAGGTCGATTTTCCTGCATTGGGCATTCCCACTAATCCGACATCTGCAAGGACTTTTAATTCAAGATGTAAGTGACGCTTTTCACCGGGAGAACCGGGAATTGTGCGTCTTGGGGAGCGATTCACACTGCTTTTGAAGCGGGTATTTCCAATGCCATGGGCCCCACCCTTAGCGACACAGGCTTTTTCGCCGTTCGCCGTTAAATCGGCTATCAATTCTTCCGTATCGGCATCGTACACCATGGTTCCAACAGGTACGCGCAAGATTAAATCTTTGCCGGATTTTCCGGAACAATTGCGTGTCCCGCCTTTTTCTCCATGTGGAGCTCGATGAATTCTTGCATATCGATAATCCACCAGGGTATTCAGATTCTCGTCCGCTTCAAGGTAAATACTGCCTCCATCTCCTCCATCACCACCATCGGGACCTCCATGCGGCATAAATTTAAGACGTAAGAAACTGCAACAGCCATTCCCGCCATTGCCTGCTTCAACCGTGATATTTGCTTCGTCGATGAATTTCATAGGTATCTTGTTCACCCCCTTTGAAAAAGGGGGTCGACGAGCGCAGCGAGGCGGGGGGATTTTTCAAGCTGTAAAATCCCCCCGCCATGCAAAAAGCGCATGGCGACCCCCTTTTTCAAAGGGGGTGAATAACTAAGCCGCACTTTCCGTGCTATCTTCCACAGGCAACGGCTCAATATTCACACAGCGCTTGTGCATCGCACCTTTTCTGCCAAATACGACTTTTCCTGCGACCAATGCATATAACGTATGGTCTCTACCTATGCCGACATGGCGTCCAGGATGGAACTGGGTGCCGCGTTGACGAACAATAATTTCACCGGCATTCACGACTTGTCCGCCGAAACGTTTGACGCCTAAATATTTCGGGTTTGAGTCACGTCCGTTCCGTGTACTACCGCCCGCTTTTTTATGTGCCATTGCAAAATCCTCTTAAACTTCAATCTTTTCGATTTTCACTTCAGTAAAATACTGCCGATGACCGGTTTCTTTTTGATGATGTTTACGGCGTCTAAATTTCATAATACGAATTTTTTCATGTCTACCTTGCGAAATCACAGATGCGGCAACCTTGCAGTCTTTTAAAAAAGGTTGGCCGATTTTAATATCACCGCCATTGGCCACCATCAATACTTGATCAAAATCCACTGTCGCACCGGGAGAAACATCGAGTTTTTCTAATTTGAGGGTTTGCCCTTCCATCACGCGATATTGCTTACCACCGCTCCGAATCACTGCATACATTGTTATCTACTCCAAAAATGCTTTACTCACCTGAAAGGAGTGGGATTATAGAGATTATTAAGATTTATCGCAAGTACGCTAAATCTGGTTGTTTATAAAATTTTCAAAAATGAGCGCTCGGGTTTGATAAAGGTTTCTGTTATACCTCCGAGGAAGAAAGTGTCGGACATTCTGAACGGGTTGATGAAACAACCGATCTTCGTGAAGCAAGCGTTGAGGAAAATGTCGTAAAACCTGTGCTATATATACTACCAATAGCACTGCTTGATGGAGCAACCGTTTCGGAATGAACTTCTGATGCTAGCGAAGCTCCTTCAGACTTATTTTTTACTATCCCTAGTATTTTTTTACAAAAAGCGACTCCTTCAGAGGCTTCCTGATGAGTTTTATACTGTTTATAGACATGATCATAATCATCAAGAGCATTTTTGTATTCTGCTTTGTTTCTATAAAAAAGCGCTCTTTTAAGCCGCGCTTTAACATTATCTGGATATTTACCCAATATTTTATTTAATTCATCAAACTCACTTTTTGAAACTGATGGCGAATCTAAATCTAGCTGTAAGCACATTGTCATAGTATGGTCTGAGTAATTTGTCATAGTATGGTGTGAGCACTGTGAGCGCAGCATTTCCATCTGCAATATTAAACCTTTATCTTCTGAAACTGACTTTTCTTTTGATGTTCTTAACTCACCTTCATCTTTCAATTCTGAATAAAACTTTCTAACTACGATATTTTGATCTGCCAAAACATACGCATTGATTTTTTTAAAGTCAGGACGAACGACTGATCCAGGTAAAAATCCGTCTACGCATGGCGCATCTTCCGGAAAAGATAATTTTTCTTCGAAACGCAAGGAAGCTCCTCTAAGAAGTTCCATATCAAAAGTACTCCTATCTAAATTATAATAACGAATAAAAACTTCTTGAAACTCTCGCTCAGTTAAAGGCTTAATAAATGTGTTCGGTCCAAAACCTATAAATAGATCTTCTTTAGCTTCATTTTTTCCAACACAAACGACATTAAATCCGCTTGAGGTACCAGCTGGATGTTTATTACGATAAAAAAAGACTCCTCTCAAATGACACATATCCCCAGCAACCACCGGTCGAGAACCTATTTCACCTGGGCTTGCAGTGTCATTATTTAAAACATCAAAAAAGAAAGAGGAAGTGGGTGCTGTACGTTCATAAAGGTTTTGACTAATGATTAAAGATGCGCAGGAAGTGCTAAAAAGTAAATTAAACTTTTCTTCCCCCAAAACTTTTAACAATGCTGCATATTTAGCTACTGTAATTATATTGCCACAATCCGCTATCGTAAAACCACTCATAAATGCTTTAATAGCTTCGCTAGGCTTTTTTCCATCTTTTAATTCAAAAGTACATCTGCCAGTCTTTTTCCAATATTCTGGATTGGCAAACCCTGTTCTTAGATCTTCCTTAAAAGAAATCTTGTGTTCCTGACAGTACGCATGGTAATCATCATAATACCAAACACCGCGCTGATCTCGAGGTGTTGAATTTACGAGTTGAATCGTTTCAATAAGCGCCTTGGTAAAAGTTTGTTCTAGCTCACTAGTAGCCTGACGTGTGGTAAGAGACATTTTATTTTCCTCATTTTGGTTAAAAATAACTGTTATTTAACATAATATGTTTTAATATTATACAATATTAAATAATTAAATCAATTGCTTTTCATAAATTAGGGCAAAAATTAATCAATAAATGCATTTTAAATTATGGGTCCACGATCTATCCAACTTGACAGCATGCTACCCTCCAAACTAGCATGCAACCTCTGGAATAAAAACTGCTGAGAAAAAAACCCCATGCCCTTGGAATCGATACGTTCCTTGGTCAGTCACGACTTGATCGCGACCGACCGATTCATTTGTAATGAACTAAAATCAGATATTCCATTTATTAATCAGTTGATTGAGTATATTTTGCACTGTGGTGGCAAACGCATTCGACCGCTTTTAGTATTACTGACAGCACATGCTTTTGCCCATCAAAAAGAACAACATATTGATCTTGCCGCTGCCGTCGAATTGATACATACCGCCACATTATTACACGATGATGTGGTAGATAATTCGAACATGCGTCGCGGCCGTCAAACGGCAAATGTCTTATGGGGTAATGAGGCAAGTGTGCTCGTGGGAGATTTTTTATATTCGCGTGCTTTTCAATTGATCGTCAAACTCAAAAATATTCCTATCTTAGATATTTTTGCCAATGCGACCAATATCATTGCTGAAGGTGAAGTCTTACAACTCCTTAATTGTCACAATCCCAATACCACAGAAGAAGCGTATTATGAAGTCATAGAACGTAAAACCGCAAAATTATTTGAAGTGGCAACACAAACGGGCGCGGCACTCTCAACAGATACAGAAAAATATTTAAAAGCCATGCAGTACTATGGATTACATTTAGGGATTGCTTATCAATTAATTGATGATGCATTGGACTACGCTGTCGACACCGGGAAAAATAGAGGCAATGATTTAATTGAAGGAAAACCCACCTTACCGATTATTTATGCGTTACGTACAGGGTCAGTTGCCTCGGCTACCGTATTGCGTCAAGCGATTAGCAATGGCTCATCAGAAAATCTTGACTCCATTATGGAAATTATTGAATCTACGGGTGCTATCGAGTACACTCACGAAGCTGCAAAATCACATGCAGAAAAAGCCATTAAAATGCTCATCGATATTCCCGAATCACCTTATCGAGAAGCGTTGAAGACACTGACGCAGTTTGTGGTGGAGCGGCATTATTAAAATAACCATTGTCATGCCACCCTACAGCATGCTGGCATGATAAGTTTCAAGGTCTTATTTTTATATTTAACCACGGGGTGTAGCTCAGCCTGGTAGAGCACTGCTTTCGGGAGGCAGGGGCCGCAGGTTCAAATCCTGTCACCCCGACTCAAGTCAAACATTATGATAACGTTAAAGAATGTATCTCTACGCCGCGGGACACGTGTACTTCTCAAAGAAGTCAATTGGACGATCTATCATAAACAGCGTATTGGTCTCATTGGTGAAAATGGTTCGGGTAAAACAAGTTTATTTTCACTTTTACTCGGCGAATTAGAAACCGATACGGGGGAACTTGAACTTCCTCGCCGTTTGAAATTCGCCCATGTGGCACAAGAAACCCCGGCGTATGAAAAATCCGCATTGGATTTTGTTTTAGAAGGGGATAGCGAACTACAATCCTTGCAAGACGCATTGCGCATCGCGGAAGATAAAGACGATGGACATCAAATCGCGCATTTACATGCAAGATTAGGTGAAATTGATGCCTATACTGCACCCTCACGTGCGGCACAATTATTAAATGGTTTGGGATTCAGCCAAAAAGAACAAGAACAACGGGTCAGTGAATTTTCTGGCGGTTGGCGTGTGCGTTTAAATCTTGCCAAAGCACTGATGGCACGTGGTGATATTTTATTACTAGACGAACCTACAAACCATCTGGATTTAGATGCGGTGATATGGTTAGAAAAATGGTTATTGGATTATCCCGGTACTTTGTTATTGATTTCACATGACAGGGATTTTTTAGATCGTGTGGTAGATCACATCGCGCATATTTCACATCAAATCTTAAAATTATATACGGGCAACTATTCTTCCTTCGAAAAACAACGCGTTGACGCTATGCTTTTACAACAAGCGGCATTCGAAAAACAGCAAAAACACATTGCGCATTTACAAAAATTTATCGACCGTTTTCGTGCAAAAGCTTCCAAAGCACGTCAAGCACAAAGCCGGGTAAAGGCACTCGAACGATTAGAAATCGTGAGCGCGGTGCAACAAGAATCCGTTTTTCAATTTCACTTTAAAAAACCGGAAAAGTGTCCCAATCCGCTTTTACGTTTAGAAGATGCGAGTATCGCGTATGGTGATAAATTAGTATTAGATCATCTCAACTTGAGCATTGCGCCTTCTGACCGTATTGCTCTTTTGGGACCGAATGGTGCGGGAAAATCCAGTTTAATTAAATTGTTGGCAGGTGACATCACCGCACGTACCGGTATAAGAGAAATCAGTAGCGGTTTACAAATTGGGTATTTTGCGCAGCATCAAGTCGATCATTTAAATCTTTCTGAAACGCCACTGGATCATTTAAAAAAATTGGCACCGAATAGTCGCGAACAAGAATTAAGAACCTATTTAGGCAGTTTTGGATTCCCAGAAAAACGCGTACATGAAAATGTGGAGATTTTTTCAGGTGGTGAAAAATCCCGTCTTGCACTCGCATTAATTGTTTGGCAAAAACCCAATTTATTATTGTTGGATGAACCGACCAACCATTTAGATTTAGAAATGCGACAAGCGTTGAGTTTAGCATTGCAAGAATATCAAGGCGCGATGATTCTGGTCTCGCACGATCGTTTTTTAGTAAGGAGTACCGTCGATCAATTAATGTTGGTTGCAAATCAAAAATTAAATCGGTATGATGGCGACCTCAATGATTATGAACGTTGGTTATTTGATTTTCGTAAACAAGAAAATATCCTTTCCTCGAAACCTTCTAAAAAATCGCAAGCGTCATCCCCTTTAATGGAAGAAATAAAAAAATTAGAAAAGGAAATGGAAAAATTGGAAAAAGAGTTAGATGTCATACAACAAAAATTGAATGATACACAACTCTATTGCAAGCAAAATAAGACGGAACTACAAGAACTTTTAAAAAACCAATCCATAATCACAGCCATGTTACAGGAAAAAGAAGCGGCATGGCTCAAAGCACATGACCGCGATGATTGATCACTCTCGTCGTCCCGTAATGTTTTTATACGGGACCTCTTGCCCGAGATCTCCTACAAGAGGTCCCGTATAAAAACATTACGGGAAGACGGGGTCTTACTAATAGGAAGGGAGTAAAAAGGATGTCACACTCACGAATCCAATCGCAATTTATGACAGAAAGTTCGATAGATGACAGTACAAAAACAGGGGAAATATTGTTACAAGAAGCCTTAAAATATTATCGACAGGCTAAACAATATTATGACAATCCCAACTGTAACGAAACACGCGCGAAAGTACTGATAAGAAAGTCACTGCTGTTTTTTAAAGCCGCAGAAAATATGGGCAATCTCAAAGCAAAAGAATGGTTTCTCGAAGCTAAAATCTATTACAATACAAAATCCCTTATGGATGATGAATATGTGATGGTTTCCTCTCCCGATACAAAGAGTGAGCAAGACTTAGTTAAAAAATCTGAAAAAAACAGTGAATTTATTTCAGCGGGACTTTATAAAGATTGTAGAATAAATCTTATCTCGAATTGGGTAAAAAAAAGTCCCATCTGTCGCATTGAAATCCCGACAGAAACGCATACCCCAATCATACAACTGGGTTAAGATCCTGTTACATCCTAAGGTTATGTTCCGATAGGATTTTTTTAACCCATTTAACTGTTCGATCATCACTATCATAAATATTAAATCCGTGATGACGAACCAGTTCTAACATACTCGCATTACTAGAAAAAACCATACCTTCGATAGATTTTATTCCCTTATTTTTTGCGATATTGATTAAAGACGTTAATAATTTGGATCCAATTCCTTTATGGTGCCAAGCATCTGCAACCACGATTGCAAATTCAGCTGTTTCTCCATCTGGATTAAAGATATATCGTGTAATACCAATAATCCTTTCGTGTTTTTCATCGTGATAAGATGCAACCATTGCCATTTCTTTATCGTAATCTATTTGCGTAAAACGTACTAACATTGCGGGTGATAATTCTTTTATATTTCCCATAAAACGAGAATATTTTGATTGATTAGAAAGATCATCCATGAATGCTTGTTCTAATTCTGCATCCTCTGGTCGTATAGGACGCAATGTAATTTGTGTATTTTCTATTTCAAAAGATGAAATTAGGCAATCAGGATAGGGATGAATGGCCATATGATAATAGGGAACAGAAGAGGATACTTTCTGCACCACCATCCTGGCATCAACAGCAATCGCATTTCTATCATTAACGATAATAGGATTAATATCCATCTCTTGAATATGAGGTAATGCACATATCATTTCTGAGATGCGTAATAATATATTTATGACAGCATCCATATTAACGGCTGGCATATTACGAAATTTTTTTAACGCCTTTGCTATTTTTGTTCTCGCAATTAAACGTTCCGCAAGAAATTTATTTAAAGGTGGAAGCGCAAGCGCGCGATCTTTGTTAATTTCAACAAATGTGCCACCTACGCCAAAACTGATGACAGGCCCGAACACCTTATCATTCATCACGCCGATCATTAATTCACGATCATTAGGACTCTTAATCATTGGTTCAAGCGTCACGCCTAAAATATGGGCATTAGGAAATGTTTTTTTAGCAGAATCCATTAATTTATCAAAGGTTTCTTGTACTGCCTGTTCATTCGTAATATTAAGTGCAACCCCATGCGCTTCCTGTTTATGACTAATATCAGGCGAATTGATTTTCATGACCAGAGGAAAGCCTATCTTTCTTGCCATGGTGATGGCTTCATCTTTTGTTTTTGCTTCTTGCACTTCTGAAATAGGTATTAAAAATGCTTTTAATATTTTTTTAGTTTCAGTGGTCGTTAGTATATTTCTATTTTCATTCAAAGCGAATTCAATCATTGAACGCGCTATCCCAACATCGGATTGTTGCTCCGGTGAAAATGGTTTTGGTATTTGAATAAGTAATTGTTGATTATAGTAATAATCTGCTAAATAGGAAAAGGCAGAGATCGCTTTTTCTGGCGTATTAAAAAAAGGTATTTTATGCTTTTCGAACAATTTCCATGATGATCGAACCTGTTTTTCCCCCATCCAACAAGCTAAAATTAATTTTTCTGAGCGTTTGGAATCTCGAATGATTTGTTTAGCGACTTTGATTGGATTAGACATTGCAACAGGCACGAGAATACTTAATATCCCATCCACTGCTTCCTGAGAACAAATATCAAGGACAGCATGATAACGCTCAGGGGTTGCATCTCCAATGATATCGACTGGATTATGATGTGACCATTGTGCGGGAAGAACCTTATCCAGGCTTTCTATTGCTTTCTGGCTTAATTCAGGCAATAAGACATTCAATTTAGAAGCTTGATCAGCAGCCATGACACCTGCCCCACCACCATTGGTAATGATAGTCAAACGATTGCCTTTCACTTGATAATGACGACCAGAAAGAATTTCAGCAGCAGAAAAAAGTTCATCGATCGTTACAACCCTTACGACACCCGCGCGTTTTAAAGCAGCATCAAATACATCATCATTACCAATGATCGCGCCGGTATGAGATAAAGCAGCGCGTGATCCCTGATGATTAACGCCGCCTTTTATTGCAATCACGGGTTTTGTGCGCGCAGCAGCACGCAGTCCGCTCATAAATCGTCTGGCATTTTTAATACCTTCTATATACAACAAAATACTTTTTGTTTCTGTGTCAATCGCTAAATAATCTAACACATCGCCAAAATCAACATCTGAGCCATTTCCTAGCGATATTAATGATGAAAAACCTATTTTTTTATTCACTGCCCAATCTAAAATCGCGGCTACGATTGCGCCTGATTGTGAAACGAGAGCAATACCATCTGGCAATGCAAAATTGTTATCAAAGGTGGCATTCATTTTTATATGAGGACGCATAATACCTAAACAATTTGGTCCAATGATACGAATGTGATTTTGCTGTGCTATTTTTAAAATTTGTAATTCTAATTCCTTCCCCTCCTTTCCTGTTTCACTAAATCCTGAGGAGATAATAACAGCAGCTCGAATGTTTTTTTCTCCGCATTCTGTAAGGATTTTTTGTACGGTATGGTTCGGTGTTGTAATAATCGCAAGATCAATATTTTCATGAATTTCTTTCACTGAAGAATAACAAAGTTGGCTTTGAACATTGGTATGCTTAGGATTAACAGCATAAAATTTTCCAATAAATTTTCCCTCAAGCAAATTTTTAAACACCTTCATTCCAACGGAATTTGGCCTATCACTTGCTCCGATCACAGCAATAGAATTGGGTTGAAAGAACTTAGATAGATAATGCGCCATGTGAAATATCTCTACTTAGATTTCTATTATTACTTTTAGCGCATTCGTCTCTGCCGCTTTGCTAAAAGTGCCATAAGCTTCGATAATATTATCAAATTTAAAATGATGGCTAATGAGTGAATTAGGATGAATCTTGTTAGCGATGACTGTGTTTAAAAGCATAGGTGTAGTGACTGTATCAACAAGTCGTGTTGTAATGGTAATGTTATGAGACCATAATCGTTCCAAATGTAAATCCGCTTTGCCCCCATGCACACCAATATTTGCAATAGTACCACCGGGCGCTACAAGGTCCTCACAAAGCTCAAACGTTTTGGGGATACCAACTGCTTCAATGGCAGTATCTACACCTCGTTTATTCGTTAACGCCATGACTGCATCAATAGCATTTGTGTTTTTATTGTTTACGATTGCTGTTGCACCAAAACGTTTAGCTATCTCAAGCCTGTGATTATCGGGATCTATCATGATGATTTGTGCAGGGGAATAAAATTGAGCTGTCAATAGCGTAGCCAAACCAATCGGACCTGCACCTACAATCGCGACGGTATTTCCAGGTTGGATTTTTCCGTTAAGGACACCACATTCAAAACCCGTCGGTAAAATATCACTTAACATTACCACGGCATCATAGTCAACACTTTGCGGTAGCTTATAAAGACTCGTATCCGCATGTGGTATTCTGACGTACTCGGCTTGTGTGCCATCTATTTGATTACCCAGTATCCAACCACCATCAAGGCAGTGAGAATACATTCCTTTTTTGCAGTATTCACACTTTCCACAGGATGTGATACAAGAAATAAGAACATAATCTCCGACTTTGAGTGTCGTAACACCTGCCCCCATTTTATCGACTATACCAACGCCTTCATGGCCTAGAATTCTTCCTGGCTGACAAGACGATACATCACCTTTTAGGATATGAAGGTCAGTACCACAAATGGTCGTTTTTGTTATCTTAACGATAGCATCCGTAGGATTGATAATAGTTGGAATAGGTCGTTCTTCTAGAGATTTTTTTCCAGGGCCTTGATAAACGAGTGCTTTCATACTGATTTTCCTCTTGGTGATGACATGTATATTTTTTTAATTTTAACGCCTAGTGGTGGATTAGTCTGCAAAAAGAATAATGCATCGTTTATTTGATTTAATATAGAACAATTAGAGTGATTTTTTTGATTTCAAAATCGGAAGAATAATCTTTTCTATTTTGCAATCTTGTGATTGAAGATCGCATTGAGATGACGGTAAGATATTGGACGCTAAAAATTGTTTTACAGGGCTTAGTTATGAACCCAAAATCAAAACCTGAATTGAAATCACTTTCTATCGAGCAACTCATGCGAGGGCAATATCAACCACGCCGTCATTTTGACCCCGCACAATTACAGGAATTGGCAGAATCCATTAAAACCACCGGTGGGGTACTTCAACCTATTGTTGTCCGACCAATTTCCGCCAATCGATATGAGATCGTCGCGGGTGAAAGACGTTGGCGTGCAGCGCAATTGGCGGGCTTAACTGAAATCAATTGTTTAATCAGTCATTACACCGATGAACAAGCCCTGCAAGCTTCCATGATTGAAAATCTCAATCGCGCTGATTTAAACCCCATTGAAGAAGCGGAAGCCTACCAACGTCTCATTGAAGAATTCGATTATTTACATGAAGAGGTAGCAGCGGCACTTGGAAAATCTCGAACGACCATTACGAATTCACTTCGCCTTTTAAAATTAGATGCTCGCGTACAAACTTGGTTAATTGAAGGAAAACTTTCTGAAGGTCATGGTAAAATTCTTGCGGGATTAGAAATCAAACATCAGGTACAATTAGCAGAATTTTGTATTCAAAAAAATTGGAGCGTTCGTAAAATTGAATCAGAGGCCAAGAAGCTACAAATATCGGATGCTTCTGGCCATTATAGTGATCCCAATCTCAAACAATTAGAAACTGCACTTTCTGATCATGTTGGCAATAATGTTGAGATCAGCTATGAGTCTCGCGGCGGGGGTTACATGCGGATTCGATTCAATAATATAGATGAATTAGAAGGACATTTTGCACGACTAGGGTTTAAACTTGACGATTAGGAGAAAAAACATGCTTGAAAATGCACATAAAATATTAGATATAGAAATAGATGAATTACTTTTTATCACAGATGATGAAGTCGATCATCGATATAAGGAAAAACTAAAAAAAGCGCAAGATGAAAAAACAAAAAACGACATCGAAAGTGCATTTCGGGAATTACACGAAGAAACAAAACGGGAACGATATTACGAAAAAATAACAAAACACCCGTAACCATTCACCACCGTCATTGCGAGTCGAGTGCTTTTTACGAGGCGAAGCAATCCAGAGAGACCTTCTGGATTGACGGTGAATAGTTACAATGCGCCTAAATTAGCCTGCGAGTTGCGTAAGCTCAATATTTTAAAATTCTAATTCAGAATCCATACTCGACTTTGGCCATTTTTAAATTTTTTATGTAGGGTGGGCAAAACACTGCGCATTTTTAATATGATTTGATTTATTGGTGGGCACGCTCAAAGAGCGACCTTTGCCCACCCTACAAAAACATGCGCAGTGTGTGCCCACCATTTTAAAAATGGCCAAAGTCGAGCCATAGTACCCCGTCAAATATACAAACTCAAAGTCCCCGTTCACAATTGCTAAAAAAATAATCATTTATTAAGAAAACCTTAAGAATTGCCTTATATAATTAGTTAATTATTAAAGCATATTAACGAGATATGATTATTATGAATACATCACGTGGATTCCATACGCCAAATGAAATAGAAATGACTACATTTAATAATACTAATAATGTAAATCAGAATGTATACGAACCGGATGTAAAACCAGAATTAGAAACTAATCAGGTACTTATACCTACTCAAGCATTAAAAATGGATGAAGGAAAACCATTCAACTTTACTTATCAATATGACTCTGCGGATGACTCAAGTTTTATCTATAAAGATCATTCTATTTCAGGAAGCATCTCTAAACAAACAGATGAGATAATCGTTACCATTCATAATTTACAAGATCTCAGAAAAGTATACGAATCATTTGATTTAAAGATTGAAACGCCACATTTAACCGTTGACAACACTCAGCAAAGATTTTTACACATCAAACAAACTAGAGATGACGAGGCCCCGCAACTCTTTTTGGTAACAGAAGATAATAAAGATGGAATTGAAATAAAAGATACACAAATAACAAACGAATTAAAAGACGCATTATCAAAAGGCACTTCTGAAGAAATACGAAAAATAGTCCTGCCTTTAATTCGAGCAAGAAACGTAAAAAATCATTATAATTCTTTGAATAGCTTAGAAAGTAAAATAACAGAAGAATGTGAAAATGATTCACTCCTCGAAACCGACTTATGGAAAAAGCATGTTGGGCCAAGCGTACCTGAATTTATTAAAAATTCGTTTGACGGCGGAGGCCAAGGTGCAAATACTTTAAAAATATTCATTAAAGAAAAAAGTGTACTTATTTCAGATGATGGCAGCGGATTTCCTAACACCATGGTAGAACAAAAAAACACTCTGCAACCGGCCCTAGATTTTGTACCTTACCCGGTGAATAAAGATAGAGTAGCTGTGTTGCTGAACAACACTGCATCTGATACTAAAATAACTATAGCCACACAGGAAGAAAATATAGAAGAACAAAATTCATTTAAACTGCCAATAATCAACGAAAAAAATAATTCTTATGGATATGCAAATGAACTAGGAGGAGGTTTCGGAGGATCACATCGTGGATTGGGTGATATAGAATTAAATTTTATAAGAGAAAAAGTGGATTACAAAAAATTTGATAAAACAGATTCAGACCTTGATGCAAAACAAGGACATGTTCTTATTCGAAATGGTGTAGGCAAGGATGGGAGAGGTTTAAAAGGCGCAAACGTTTTGATCGTAGCATCGCAGTTTGAGGAACATCAGCAAAGCTTTGGAAATATGCATCTTAATTCCATGCTTGATTTAGATCAAATAAAGAAAAAATTAGATGATTCTAAAAACACGACACCGAATAGTGGAAGTGCTCCACCGTCTGAAACATCTTCACAAGGGAACTCTAGAAGAGGAAGCCTTACGTTAGATGGTACACAAATTCCACCTGCAGAAATGGGTATAATGATATTTCAAAATCCTGATGGAATGGAAAACATTAAAGAAATAAAGAATAAAAACACCTACAAGCAAAGGTTAATAACTTAAAAAATTCTGCAACAACTGATATCCTCCCGAGGTCAATACAGACTCGGGATGGAATTGGACACCAAAAATAGGGAATTTACGATGTTCTAATGCCATGATTTCATTCGTGTCAGAGCGAGCCGTCACTTTTAAACAAGCCGGAAAATTTTCATCATCGACGATCAAAGAATGATAGCGTGCCGCACGAAAAGGTGTTTTTAAACTTTGAAATAAACCTTTTCCCTCATGGATAATATCAGATGCTTTCCCATGCATAGGAAATTTTGCACTTTTCACCACACCACCGAAAATTTCTCCGATTGCCTGATGACCCAAACACACGCCTAATATGGGAATCGTTGCACCAAAATAACGAATAATATCAGAAGAAATACCCGCCTCTGATGGAATGCCGGGCCCTGGTGAAATAATAATTTTATGTGGTTTTAATTGCGCAATTTCTTCTAATGAAATCGCATCATTTCTTTTTACAAGATAAGGAAAATCCAATTCTCCTACATAACGTGCAAGGTTGTATACAAAGGAATCATAGTTATCGATAAGTAAAACCAGGTTTGACCCGCGAACTGCTTTCATGTCATTGCGAGGAGCGTTAGCGACGAAGCAATCCAGCAAAGTATTGCTGGATTGCTTCGTCGCTAACGCTCCTCGCAATGACTTACAGTCAATAACGGCAAAATCACCCTCGCCCATCAACGCTCTTTTCAAAGCATACGCCTTCGTTAACACTTCCTCATATTCCGATTCAGGATCCGAATCCAAGACGATTGCCCCACCCGCTTGAAAAGTCACATCCTGATTTTTTATTGCAAACGTTCGAATCACGATAGAACTATCCATATCACCATTAAATCCCAAATAACCGATACTCCCGCAATAAGGACCTCTTGTTGTGGGTTCTATTTCTGCAATAATTTCCATTGCACGAATTTTGGGTGCACCCGTGATGGAGCCACCTGGAAAAGCCGCCATCATCAAATCGATAGGGGATGCCTCTTCTCTTAACTTTCCTGTGACAATAGACACTAAATGGTGTACGGTCGCAAAACTTTCTAACCCACATAATTGTGGCACATTGACGCTTCCTTCTTCACAAACACGGGATAAATCATTTCGCAACAAATCCACAATCATGATATTTTCCGCATGATCTTTTTCGCTTTGTAATAATTCGGTCTCAAGCATCCTATCTTCAAGCGGAGTTTTTCCGCGTTTTCGTGTGCCTTTGATGGGACGTGTTTCAACCGTCTTATTTTTCACTTTTAAAAATCGTTCAGGCGATGCAGAAACCAATTGTGTTTCATTAAAATGAAGAAATGCAGAAAAAGGTGCTGGGTTTAAAAAACGTAAGCGTTGATAAAGATCATACGCATTTACATCGGTAGGTAAAGTGGATGAAAAACAGAGTGAAATATTTGCTTCGAAAATATCGCCTTTTAAAATATAGTCGACAACTTCCCGAACTTTCGTCATATATTCTTCTCGCGTAAAATTCGAGATAATCTCTTTTTCATCGATACGAAATGTCGAATTGAATTTATTTGATACCGGTAAATTTTTTATTTTTTCACATATACTTTCCAATCTTTCTTGTGCGCGTCTTTCTCTTTTTCGAGGCGTCTCTTCAGGAAATCCACTCGAAAAAATCCATGCACGTTTTAAAAGATGATCGAATCCAATGACGATATCATAAAATCCAATCGCCATATCATCGAATTGCATTCTATCTTCTTGCTGAACGGTTATTTTTTCTAAATGATGCAATAAACCATATGAAAAAAATCCTGCAGCGCCTCCCTGAAACGGTGGTAAATCTTCTATCGTTGAAAGTCGATAGCGACTTAACATTTCTTTTAAAAAATAAAATGGATTCCCCTCGAATTTTTCTCCATTCCACTCTATTTTGTTTGCTTTACTTTTTAATATGGCGAAAGGATCAATTGCGATAAAACTATAACGGCCGGTATTCTCCCTCCGCTCTACACTTTCCAAAAGAAGACTACCACTCTTATGAAAAAAATGAGAGAACAAATGCGATGGATCTTGATAAGAAATTTCTTGTATGCAAGGATAAAACATAGTACCTATATAGAATTTCTGATAAGTCTTTTGGTAAAAAGCGACCGAAAGACTTATCTGAAATTTAATCCTCAAGTTTTTCTATCTTTCATGTTTAAAATATACAGAAGATGATATTATGTTATTAATATGTGACTTTCTGTAAGCAATAGATATTTTTTTATTATAAATAACTTGCGAGTAAAATAAAAGCAGGCATCTGGCCTTACCCACAAAATTACGGTATACTTGATACGGTCATATTTTGAGAGTTTTCGACATGATCAAAATGTCACTCCATGAATTAGGGAACATCCTAAAAACACCTTCCCCAGGTTCTCCCAATTTATACTTCCAAGGAGTCAGTACAGACACCCGCACACTCAAAGAAGAAAATTTATTTGTCGCTTTACACGGTGAAAAATTTAATGGTCATGATTTCGCAGAAAGTGCACTTCAAAAAGGCGCATCTTGTCTTTTAGTTTCCCAAAAACTCCCGCTTGATGCCCCGCAAATCATCGTCGATGATACCTTGATTGCCCTTGGAAAATTAGCTGCCGACTGGCGGTCTCGTTTCGATATTCCTTTGATTGGCGTCACTGGCAGTAATGGGAAAACCACCTTAAAAAATATGCTGGCCTCCATTTTAAAAGCGGCCTCTGATAATGAGGATGCCGTTCTCGCAACCTATGGCAATTTTAACAATCAAATTGGATTACCGCTGACACTTCTCACCCTCAACAATGCACACCGTTATGCAGTCATCGAAATGGGTATGAATCATCTAGGCGAAATTGATTATCTCACGCACATTGCAAAGCCCAAAGTTGCTGTTATCACCAATGCAGCCGCTTGCCATTTAGAAGGTGTCAAAGATCTCGCAGGCGTTGCAAAAGCCAAAGGAGAAATTTTTTCCGGATTGCAAATGGAGGGTGTCGCAATTTTAAATCGTGATGATGTATTTTTTGATTATTGGCGTGGATTAATTGGAAATCACCAGTTTCTCAGTTTTGGATTACAAAAGAACGCGGATATTTATGCAACCTCTCCCGATTCAGGTGAAATGATTTTACATACACCAACTGGTTCTATTGACATTCGATTGCCTTTGCTCGGCATGCACAATCGCATGAATGCACTCGCAGCCGCGGCAAGCAGTGTCGCATTACATCAAGATCTCGCAACCATTAAAAAAGGTCTTGAAACAGTAACACCTGCGAAAGGCCGCATGCAAGAATATATCTTAGATACGGGGGTACGCGTGATCGATGATACGTATAACGCCAATCCTTTTTCATTACAAGCCGCTGTCGATACGCTCGCTGCATTATCCGGTACTAAAATTCTCGTGTTAGGTGATATGCGAGAGCTGGGACCTGACGCGCTCGAATACCATAAAACAGCCGGGGAAAAAATTCGCGACCAGCGAATCGATTATTTATTTACTTGCGGCGAGCTATCACAAGAAACATCTCGCGCATTCGGGAAAAATGCACAGCATTTTGATAAGCATGATGCACTCATTTATGCATTGAAACCTTATCTTAAAAAAGATGCGGTTCTTTTAGTCAAAGGTTCTCGCGGTATGCAAATGGAAAAAGTGATTGCCGCCATTGTGCCCACATTAAAATAAGAGGAATACATCCATGCCATTAAAAACACCTATCACAATAGCTTTTGGAGATGGCATTGGTCCAGAAATTATGGCGGCCACCTTAAAAATTTTGAATGAAGCAAATGCTGCCATCGAGCCTGAAGTGATTGAAATCGGGGAAAAATTATACGTCCAAGGTTTTTCTTCAGGTATTCCTGACAGTGCCTGGGACTCCTTGAAACGTACCAAAGTTTTACTCAAAGGTCCTATCACAACCCCACAAGGTGGCGGTTATAAAAGTTTAAATGTCACATTGCGTAAAACATTGGGACTTTTTGCGAACGTACGTCCAACGGTCTCCTACTCTCCTTACATTCCCACCAAATTTCCTGGAATGGATTTAGTGATTGTGCGGGAAAATGAAGAAGGCACCTATGCCGGCATTGAACATCGTCAAACCGATGATGTGTATCAATGTTTAAAACTCGTCACGCGTCCCGGGTGTGAGCGTGTGATTCATTATGCTTTTGAGTATGCACGTAAATTTAATCGCAAAAAAGTCACCTGCATGAGTAAAGATAATATCATGAAAATGACGGATGGCATTTTTCATACCGTATTTAATGAAATTTCTAAAGAGTACCCAGATATTCAATCCGATCATTATATTATTGATATTGGGACGGCGCGACTTGCATCCGATCCGCTACGTTTCGATGTGATTGTGACATCTAATTTGTACGGTGATATTTTATCGGATGTGGCGGCACAAATTGCAGGGTCCGTCGGACTTGCGGGATCTGCGAATGTAGGAAACCACATGGCCATGTTTGAAGCCATACATGGATCCGCACCCGACATTGCCCATAAAAATATGGCAAACCCCTCGGGACTCATTCACGGCGCGATTCAAATGTTAATCCACATTAATCAGGGAGAATCTGCAGAACGCATAGAAAATGCTTGGTTAAAAACACTAGAAGATGGCATTCATACGGGAGATATCTTCACTGAAGAATATAGCAAACAAAAAGTCGGCACAAAAGAATTTGCAAATGCCGTCATCGCACGTTTAGGACAACAACCTCTCCACTTTAAGCCTGTCAATTATAAACAAGACATACGCACGCGCATTGAATGTTATGGTGAACATAAAAAAGTGATCAGTAAAAAAGAATTGGTCGGCGTCGATATTTTTATTGATAATCCTATTCACAATCCGGATACACTGGGCGAAAAACTGAAATCTCTCCAAACAAATCTTCAATTAATCGTCATTTCAAGTCGTGGTTTAAAAATCTGGCCAAACTGCATGATTGATACGCCTGATATGCAGCATTGTAGCTGCCGTTTTCAATCGAGTGAAGATGTGCATCATTTAAAACCGATTACGCATGCGGACATCATTCACTTATTAAATGAATTCGATAAACACAAAATCGATGTCATCAAAACAGAAAATCTATATACCTTCGATGGCAAAATTGGATTTTCACTGGCGCAAGGGCAATAGTTGTGGTCTACTAAATTTGTGATCTTAATGAGTCACAAATTCAAATATATTAAAAAAGGATAATAACTATGCCACAACTAGATCCTCATTTTAAAGAAACATTAACCGCAGAAATTCAGGATGTATATTTACAGGCGCAAGAATTAAATAAAGGAATGGATACACCCGAACAATTTTATAAAGATACCATTCAAAGAATACAATTAGCGACATCTCATACTTTATTATTAACACAATCCAAAAAAATTAATCAAGAAATCATTCGTTTACTTTCAAAAACGCTTGATGGAACGAAGGCAAAACTTGCAGGGAATTTTATTACAAATTTAATAATCATACGAATACAAATCATAAAAAAAAATTCTGATAGCTCTTTAAAAAATATATTAAATACGAAATTTCCTGAGAATGATTTCGAAACATTCATATCACACACAGAAAAATTTTTACAAATCTCGCTTTCAGGAAATCCAGCCTCGGCTATTAAAGAAATTTTTCATGAAATCATCCAATCAAACGCATACGAATATGAAACCATCTATAACAGATACATCACATTTTTTTTAGATCATTTAAATAAAGAAACCCTACAAAAACACTCAAAATCCATAGAAACCTATCTACCAATCACGAGACCGCCTACAACGATTGGTGCCACAAAAAACACTTCCCGACTGACAGGTGATGAAATTGAAATTCTTAAGCAATTATTTTTAAATACAAATACAAACGAATATTATCAACAATTAATAAAAACAAAAATACAAGCAAAAAAAATACTAAAACCCGCAGAAAAAAAATTAACAATACCAGACGAAAAGGCAAAAATTGATCTCTACGCTTTAACGGAAGAACTCTTTAAAAAAGAAAACGAACTTAAAGAAATATTTGACGGTCATCTAAATAGTGTTATAAAAGAATGGACAGATAAACACCCGGATTTTCTTCTATCCACAATAAGAAATGATTTAATTAAATCGGCTTATGAGGAACATATCTTCAATGTTTTTTTTGGAAAAATGGCTCGGGAACCAAACACAGATCAAACTGAACAATCCGATATATTGGATTACTACGCAATACCTAAAGATCGAAAACAAAAAAATCTACTCTCCGAAAGAGAACAAACATGGCAGATCACTTTTTTTTCGGAATCTTCTTGTAAAAAAACTCTTGAACATACCACAACAAAACATGCAATCCGTTAAAGTGTAAAAATCATAGAGTGGATTTTTTTAATTCCACTCTATCATGATGAAGCCCGTTCGAGTCGGTCACGAATTGCATCCCATTCGGATGTTTCTGGTAATGATTCAATGCATATTTGTGAAAGGTTTTTTTTATCAATGTTTCGTAAGGTGTGATAGAGGAGACGTGCATATTCTTTAGGATTATCCGGCATCAAAATGATTTCATGCTTTTCTATAAAAGCAGGTGATCGAAGTAAACACACCGAGCGTTTTGTTTCGTTTTGCAAAAGATGTAATAAATCCGACCGCATCATGACACGGGTTTTTGTGCGAGGCGCATAATGTAATGCATGAGAACCGGAGGCTCTGGGTGATGCAGCGTTTTTTTTGCCGAGTGGAATTCTCAAGACTTCTTCAATGCGATTTCCGGATATCATGCCGGGACGTAAAATCATAGGCACTTCCCCACTCACATCAAGAATGGTCGATTCCAGCCCCACTTGACAACTTCCGCCGTCTAATACCCAATCAACCGTTTTTCCCAATTCTTCTTCCACGGCCTCGCAGGTAGTAGGGCTAATTTTCTGAAACCGATTCGCAGAAGGTCCTGCTATTCCTCTTCCAAATTGCTTTAATAACTCAAGCGCCACAGGGTGATTCGGCACTCGAAGACCAATGGTCTCTTGGCCCCCTGTTAAAAGCGGCGAAACATGCGGCGCTTTTTTTAAAATAAGGGTCAAAGGCCCGGGCCAAAATACCTTGGCGAGCTGCCATGCAATCTCTGGAATTTCCACGGCCCAATCGGTCATTTCAGCACTTTTTCCGAAATGCACAATCAAAGGATGGTCTATCGGCCGGTTTTTCGCCTTAAAAATCTTTTGAATAGCAACCAGATTCCCTGCATCCGCCCCTAAGCCATAGACTGTCTCGGTGGGAAAGGCGACTAGGCCACCTTGTTTGAGGATTTCTACTGCACGTGTTATTTCATTCATCGACCCCACTCCACATGTTTTTTAAATATTCTACATCTTTTCCCCATTTTCCGGTAAAATACCACGTATGAATACGACTGAAGTTGCCGTTTCAACGGAAAATGTGACCCCGATCGCCTTTGTAGGAGGAGAGGCATATCTGCAACTGCCAAAAGATCTCTATATTCCACCCGATGCCATGAAGGTTTTTTTAGAGGCATTTGAAGGCCCATTGGATCTCCTTCTCTACCTGATTAAGAAGCAAAATTTAGACATTTTAAATATTCCTATCGCCGAAGTCACCCGACAATATATGGAATATGTCGAACTCATGAAATCGATCTCCCTTGAGCTCGCCGCGGAATACCTCGTCATGGCCGCTGTTTTAGCCGAAATTAAGTCACGGTTATTGCTGCCACGACCTGAAAATATAGAAGGCACAGAAGAAGACCCTCGTGCAGAATTGATTCGCCGTTTACAAGAATATGAACGCTTCAAATTGGCAGCTGAAAACCTCGATCAACTGCCCCGCCATGGTCGTGATACGTTTGTCGCGAACGCCATTATTCAAGATAAAGTCTTTGAAAAACCAAAACCACAAGTCTCTTTAGAAGAATTATTACGCGCATTTGTCGATGTCATCATGCGTGCAGAACTCCACATGTCTCATCAAATTCACTTAGAAGCACTCTCTGTGCGCGATCGAATGTCGCATATTTTATCTGCGTTACAAGAAAATGAATTTGTGGTATTTTCAAGTTTGTTTACATTCAACGAAGGCCGATTAGGCGTTGTTGTGACCTTTTTAGCCATGCTAGAATTATTGAAAGACCATCTTATTGAGTTCGTGCAAACAACGGCTTTTGGACCTATTCATTTAAAAGTGAAAGCACCATGATAAACGCAGAAAAGTTACAATGCATCTTAGAAGCTGCCTTAATGGTGGCAGGACGACCACTCACGGTGCAAAATATGCAAAAATTATTTGATGAATCGCTTAACATCGAGAATCATCAAATACGCACTGCAATTCAAGCCATTCGAGATAAATATCAAGATGGATCTGGGATTGAATTACGTGAAGTCGCAAGCGGTTATCAATTTCAAGCAAAAGTAGAATTAAGTCCGTGGGTTTCCAAACTCTGGGAAGAGCGCCCCCCACGTTATTCGCGTGCATTTTTAGAAACATTGTCGCTCATTGCTTATCGTCAACCCATTACACGTGCAGAAGTTGAAGAAATTCGCGGTGTCACAGCAAGTTCGCACATCATTAAAGCACTCATTGAACGTGAATGGATAAAAGTTTTAGGATTTCGTGACGTGCCGGGGAAACCTGCGATGTATGGCACCACAAAAGCATTTTTAGATCATTTTAATTTAAAAAGCTTAGAAGAATTACCCACCCTTCAAGAATTGAAAGATTTAGAGAGCCAGGAAGCAAAATTACAAGTGCAGCTTGAACTCAGCAATTCAGAAATAAATACTATAGAAGAACAAACGATAACAACTGATGAGTGAAAAAATCCAAAAAGTCCTCGCAACAGCGGGGCTCGCTTCACGTCGACAAATTGAAAAATGGTTACGTGAAGGCAGAATATCCGTCAATGGTCAAATCGCAAAATTAGGTGACCGAATCACCCATGATGCAAAAGTCCGTTTTGATGGCCGAGAAATTAAATTGATCAAAAGTGCTTCCCAAAAAACACGCGTGCTTTTGTATCATAAACCCGAAGGTGAAATCTGCACCCGATCGGATCCCGAAAATCGCCCCACCATTTTTGATCATTTACCTTTACTACGCAACGGCCGATGGATTTCGATTGGACGATTGGATTTTAATACCTCGGGTGTTCTACTCTTAACAAACGATGGAGAATTGGCGCATCGACTCACGCACCCTTCCAAAGAGATGGAACGGCAATATGCGGTTCGTATTCAAGGTCAAGTGTCACCTCAAATGATTCAGCAGTTAAAAAAAGGTGTGAAAATTGATCAAAAGGAAGCGCATTTTGAAGAAATTCTCGACGCCGGCGGTGAAGGGACAAATCACTGGTATCATGTGATCATCAAAGAAGGTCGCAATCGAATTGTTCGCAAATTATGGGAATCCCAAGGTGTCGTGGTTAGCCGCCTCATACGAATTCGTTTTGGCGATATTACCTTGCCGCGCGTGTTACGACGCGGGAAGTGGATGGAACTAGACAAAGAAACCGTCAAAAACCTTTTGCAAATCGTTTAATAGTCGATATGCTGGCATCCAGGACATCTTGGATGCCCAGACCCGATTACCAATTTCTTAAACTTATCTCTGCAGCACAAAGCGCAGGCAGATGGCTTTCCACCTTTTTTATGACGGATGAAACCCAATATCCGGGCTGATTGGAAACCGTCCCTACTTTTTTCGCAAATCGCGCATATTTACTATCACTTAATGATCGAGCTTGTGTAAGCAACGGTTGCACTTGATCATATTGATGCATACATTGCTCTTTACAATTTACTAAGAAGCTTGGATCCAGTTCTTTAAGTGAACGCTTTGCGGCTTTTAATATTTCATACATGCTTTCATTTTTTGGGCCTTCAGCCACTTGAATTTTTTGCCATGGCAAAGGTGGAAGGAGCGTGCTCTCAATCATTGCAAAAAAGAGCAGAGAAAAATTTTGAATACTTCCCTGCGGCTGTGGTCCTGTTTCGAATTTTAATGCCCATATGATATTTTGTATATCATCAAGCAAATCGTCACGTAACTTTTCTTGATCAGCATTATTTAGCGGTTTTTTTTCTGGAGGCGGCGTTGGGACTTGTGGTCTCAGGTGGAAAAAATCCCTTTGGTGTTGATGTTTATGTTCAACAGATGAATCAAACCGATGATTGCTTTGGCTATCGCGTTTAGCATCCGGTAAAAGTTTATCTTCTCTGAGTGATGCTTTTTTAGATTTATCATCTGAAACATGCTTTTCTAATAGCTTAGTAAAGGGTTCTTCTGGAACATACTGACTTTTTTTTGCTTCTGGAAATACATTTAAGAATTCTTCTACAATTTCCTGCACTTTGAAAGCACTTTTATACGATTCAATGGGCTCACGTGTGATAGGACAAATAGGATTATTTGAATGAATAATATTATCTGCCATTTGTTGTTCCACTACCATATTGCTCGGATATAAATTAACAGGATGGAGGAAAATTTGAAGTGTTACCGGACAGCGCAAAGATTCAGGAATTTTAAGTTCTTTTTTTTCTTTTTCTGATGAAACAGTTTCTGGATTATTTTGTTCTTCTGTATGTGACTGCATAAAAACTCCCTATTATTTTTATT
>JABDEF010000006.1 GCA_013287235.1 Gammaproteobacteria bacterium | reverse complement strand
GGCTTGTGAATAACTGCCAATCGCTTTTGGCGCTTCATTTGTTTGTATGACTTTTTTCATTTCTGTACCTATATTTAAAAATAAAAATGCGCATTGCTGCGCATTTTTGTTTATGAATAGAAAATTTACGGCATTGGTTTGATTTCTTCACCTTTGCAACATTTGCAGCGTTTGCACTTACAGCAGCAGCAAATACAATTATAGATTGAAGCCCAAACCCAACCGACAATCAATCCTTCTAGAAAACCCCATCCTAACCCTATGAAACCACCCTGGATCGAAGACTCATATCCCTTGTAAATCGTTGACCACTGGTCCACAAGACTTGAACCCATCCCCCACCAATGGGAGACCCAAGCCAATAACATCATGATAATACCTGATACTAATCCTAAGGAAATACCAAAGGATCCTGCACACAAACCACCACATTTACATGATTTTTCCATAAACAACCTCCGTGTTGATTTCATGAGAAAATAATAGTATATAAGAGTCCACGCTGTCATGCCAGCTAAGAGCATGCTGGCATGACAGAATTTTTTAAAAAATGGATAACCTCACGCGTCAAATTTATATCTTCACTCACAAACCTCTCCCCTTGAGGCCAACTGCGCAGCCAAGTCAATTGACGTTTTGCCAATTGCCTTGTCGCTATAATCCCTCTTTCACACATTTCATCCCAAGTGTATTTACCTTCTAAATATATCAATACTTGCCTATACCCCACTGACCGCATGGCAGGCATATCACTATTCAAATCAAAGTGCGTTTTTAAATCCCTGACCTCATCCACGAGGCCTTTTTCAAGCATTGTTTTAAATCGTATCGCAATACGCTCATGTAACAATGCACGATCCAAAGGTTCCAAAATAATATTGTAAACCTTGTAATCTAAAATCGTTTGATTTTGTTCTTTTAAAAAAGCGGTGAGATTTTTCCCTGTTAATAAAAACACCTCTAATGCCCGTTGAATACGTTGTCGATCATGTGGGTGAATGCGGCTAGCTGCATCAGGATCAACTTCTGACAAGCGGGCATGCATGGTTTCCCAACCCAAGGTTTTTCCTTGAGAAAAAAGTTCTTTACGAAGTATCGCATTGCCTTCAGGTAGGACAGCAATGCCTTGTTGTAGCGTACGAAAATATAACATCGTACCACCCACAAGCAGTGGTATTTTTCCTTTTGCTAAAATTTCTTTTATTATATTTTCTGCATCCATTTTAAATTTTGCAGCAGAATAAGATTCATTCGGATCACAAATATCAATTAAATGATGCGGCGCAATACACAGTGTCGAAGCATCGGGTTTAGCGGTTCCAATATTCATACCACGATAAATCATCGCAGAATCGACACTGATAATTTCAAAAGGAAAATGTTTAATTAATTCGAGGGCAAGATCCGTTTTTCCAGAAGCAGTCGGTCCCATAAGACAAACGATGCAAGGTGCCATTTATTTCCCTCGCAAAAATAACTTATCCAAATCCTTCAATGATAGTTTTAACCACGTTGGGCGTCCATGATTACATTGGTCACTGTGTTCTGTATTTTCCATCGCACGCAATAACGCATTCATTTCTGGAAGCGTTAATCGACGCTGCGCTCTCACTGCTGCATGACACGCCATGGTACCCAGTGTATGATGGATTTTTTCTTCATATCGATCACTTCCTTCATGAAGACTTAAATCTGTCACGATATCTTTTATAAATGAAGCGATATCACCCTCACGTAACTCGAATGGCACTTCACGCACCACCATCGTATCAGGGCCCATACGTTCCATTTTAATCTGTAATTTTTCGAAATAAGCTGCATGGTCTTCCAAGACACACATTTCCCGTTCATTGAAAACAATAGTAACAGGAATTAATAAAGGTTGAGACATCCATTGGTGACTCTCATAATTTTTCTTTAATTTTTCATAAATCACACGCTCGTGCGCGGCATGCATATCGACGAGAATTAATCCTTCTGTATTTTCTGCCAGAATATAAATATTACGTAATTGTGCGAGCGCAAAACCCAAAGGATATTCCATGGGTTTTTGCACTTGCTCAACTTGCGGAATAGACTTTGGCACTGCATCTTGTTCCACGATCAAACGGAGCGGTGCTTGCAGTGCCTCATACACAGCCATTTTTTCTGAAATATTAACAAGTGGTGTTTTGATGGGAATTGCAGGCGAATGTTCCGCGCGTGTATTTGCTAAAATATTTTTAATACTATTTTTAATAAAATCATGTACCAAACGACTTTCATGAAATCGTACTTCATGTTTTGTCGGATGCACATTCACGTCTACTTGGTTTTTTTCAATTTCTAAAAATAAAACAAAAGCGGGATAACGATCGCCATACATCACATCATGGAAAGCCTCCCTTACCGCATGATTGACTAATTTATCTCGAACGTTTCGTCCATTCACATAAAAATATTGTAAATCCGGACCCGCACGCGAAAATGTTGGCTGCGCAATCCAACCGGATAATTTTAATCCTAAAATTTCAGATTCGATTTTTATCGAATGTTCAACAAAAGTCGGCCCGCATAAAACACTCAAACGCTGTACACGTTCCTTTTCCGATTTTGCGGCACGATAATGACGAACGAGTTTTTGATTATGTTTTAACGTAAAATCGACATCAAAAAAAGAAAGCGCAATGCGTTTCACATACTCTTCGATATGTTCAAACTCTGTTTTTTCAGAACGTAAAAATTTTTTTCGTGCGGGTGTATTAAAAAATAAATCACGCACAATAGCGGTTGTACCGATGGGATGGGCTGCGAGTTTTATTTCAAAATCTTCACTTCCTTCACAGGAGACAACGCTTCCATTTTGATGAAGCATGGCAGACGTTAACGAAAAACGTGATACCGCACTGATGCTCGCCAACGCCTCTCCTCGAAATCCAAGCGTATGAATGCGTTCAAGATCTGCAAAATCGCTGATTTTACTGGTGGTATGGCGTTTTAAGGCCAGGGGTAAATCTTCTGGATGAATCCCTTTTCCATTATCTCGAAGACGTATGAGTTTCCCACCACCCTGCTCGATATCGATATCTATCACAGTTGCACCTGCATCCAAGCTATTTTCCATGAGTTCTTTGACGACGGAGGCCGGTCTTTCAATGACTTCTCCTGCGGCAATTTGATTGGCGAGCAAGGTGCTCAGTTGATGGATGCGGGTCATAGTTGTTAGTTTTGCAAGATTGAATAGTTGAAGAAGTATACATGTAATGTGAAAAACGTACAATTTTAACAGACATGATCTTATTAATTGATTTTTAAGATAATTTTTAATTAGTGCTTGACATAGGGACGCATTGGTGTATAAGTGTATATGTGCTTATGTGTTTATATAGAGGTTTTTATGAGTCAAACAATACGCTGGAACATCTCTGTATCACAAGATACCGATCAAGCACTTCGAATGTTCCTTGCTAATCAGGGCGGGGGACGAAAAGGTGATTTATCGCGATTTGTTGAAGAAGCGGTACGCACGCATATTTTAGAATTAACCGTAGAACAAGCCAAAGCGGCTAATGTAAATATCAATGAAGATGACTTATCCGCTATCGTTGAAGAAGCCGTTGAATGGGCACGTAATCAATAATGCGTGTCGTCCTAGATACCAATGTATTACTCAGCGCGCTGATCTCGCCACATGGAACGTCTGATATTATTTATCGTGCTTGGCAGAAAGCTAAGTTTGATCTCGTCACGTCTACTATACAACTCGACGAATTAAGACGCGCAAATCGTTATCCAAAATTTAAAAACATTCTGCAACCCACCCGCGTCGGAACAATGATTAACAATCTACAACATGCGATTGTATTAAAACATTTAACGAAAAAGATTGAAGCCGATGATCCCAATGATTCTTTTTTATTGAGCATGGCCGTCGAAGGAAATGCCGATTATTTAGTGACTGGAGACCGACGCGCTGGATTATTGAAAAGAAAAACGATTGAACGTACTCGTATATTAACACCCACAGCGTTTTGCTTAGAAACTATTAAAAGCTAAATGAAAAAACCATTTTAAAATGCGAAGAAAATCACATCAATGTGATTGGTGATGGTTCTTGTATTTTAAGAGAACTCCAATTTGTTGGATGACATCATTGATTTAACTTGACCTTGATTCGTTATTTTTATCATAATTTCGCAGCAATTCGATAATATAATTTTTTAATAAGGTACTAATAATGAATCCAAGAGATACATTCAAAAAAAATCTAAACGTTTGCGCTGCAGAACATGATAAACTGAAACAAATTGCTCTTAAAGAAATAGAGAGTCTTACGGAAGAAGAAAAGAATTTGATTAAAAACCCCTTAAGCACGGAAGAATTTGAAGCATTTGAGAAATCTTTGGTAAATTTAGCAAGCTTTTATCAAGATGAAAAAACAAGATCACGTTTGGCTAATACGGAGAAAACAAGATACGAGGATCTGAAGTTTAATGCAAATATTACTATAGATATTCTAAGTTATCGCGCTCTGCAGTTACATGATCCTTCGCATCGCTCGTTCCTAGACCTGTTCATTTTCCTAAAAACACAAAAATATCCCATCTTGAATTTGAAGCAATCTCAAGCTTCAACCAGCTCAGTGGAAAGCTCAAGTTCAGCATGCATCATGAAATCCATGCCTAGTACTGGCGGACCACAAGAAACAAAATCATCAGATTATTCACCCTCTTCTACCGCACCGTCTACAGTTTCTTCTGAAGCTGCGTCTGTCACTTCCACTTCAACCGCTTGTAACAACTCTCAAGAAAAAGAAGCACCTGAATTTACGTTCAGAAGAATGCGTAAGGGTTGATAAAAGCTACAGGGGTCCAAAAGGCCCCTTAAACTTTTACTTGTGAAAAATAAAGTCAAGCTGACAGTTTCTCTGTTTCAATAACAGAAGCCAAAATATAAAAAAGGGATAATCCCCTGACTTCCCATTAAAATGTCATCTTTGACTATCCAGGAAGATAATTTGCTTTTTTTGATTTGTTGGATTGTCTTATTTTTCCCGCCAATTTCAAATAAATAATCATCGACTTGAAAATCCGCTATATCACTCGCATAAATATGTTTCATTTAAGAATGGGTTCAATTTAGAATACACTCCAAAAAAATTATAGTATAGTTGGATTGTACTCCTATTGAGGCGCCTAATAAAACACCTCAATTAAATCGATGATTAACGACACTTAAAAATCATTGGAGGATGTCATCATCGTGAATCTTCCCAATCGAATCCCTTGATACAATGCCACTGCAAGTTTTTGCTGATGATTTTGATCGCGTAAACGTTTTTCTTCATCGGTATTGGTAATAAAACCTGTTTCAATTAAAAGTGAAGGAATATCCGGTGATTTTAAGACAAGAAAAGGCGCATCTTCAACTTTCGCAAAATGCAAGTGTGTCACCCTTAAAAGAGAATCCAAAATAGAAGCACCATAACGCTGACTGTCTTTAATGGTTTGCGTTTGGGCCATATCAATCAACACAGAACGCAATTGTATACTTTGATCTCCCAAATTATCGAGATCTAAGCCGCCTAATTCAGAATAATTTTCTTTTTCAGCGAGCCATCGCGCGGTTGCGCTCGATGCACCATACGACGATAATGAATAAATCGAAGCCCCTTTGGCATGTGTATCTAAATAGGAATCCGCATGAATCGCGATAAATAAATCAGCTTTATCTTTACGTGCAAATGCTAAACGATCTTCCAATGATACATAATAATCATCATCGCGTGTTAAGATCGCGTGCATATTCGGATTTCGATTAATGATTTTCTCGAGTTTTTTCGCAATCGCAAGTGTCACATCTTTTTCTTTTGTGCCTAAATCACCAATAGCACCCGGATCTTTTCCGCCATGACCTGGATCAATGACAATCGTGAAAATCTTTTTTGACGCTTCAGCTGTTTCTATTTTTGCGATACGCGTTTGCGTTACCTTTTTTTCAGGTAAGTCCTTTAACATAGCATCAATTTCTTCAGCTTCAACTAAGGTTTCTATCCTCGTGATAGACATTTCATCCTTATCTGTCTGAATACTGTGATCTTTGACTTCTGAGGTAATATCTACAACGAGCGATGCATCATTAAGAATTTTTTTAAAACGTAAAGGTTTATCAAGATCAAATACAATGCGTAAAAAATCTTTATGATACCCGAAACGCACTCGTTTAATATGAGATGCGTTCGTCAATTTTAAATTTTTCATATTCGCTAATAACTTGGTATCTTTAAAATCGAATATTAATCGATCGGGTTTTGAAAGCGCGAAAACGTGCACATCACTTGTGTGATTTCTCTCAAAAATAATTTTCGTCATCTCACCATTGATCAATTCAACACGGGTTAATTGTACGGATGCAAAAACCGGTAACATAAAAAACCACAAAAAACCTATCCAATAAGCTTTTAGATAATTATTTCTCTGCATGATGTAAACACCTCAGAATGATTTCTCCATCATCTGTTCCTGCCGTCAACGTGATAGATCGCCCTTCTTTAGAGGGGGCGATGCGACATTCCACATCTGGACGCGGCAAAAAATCAGCTCCTGCTTCAGGCCATTCAATAAGAGAAATGGCATTCATTGTAAAATAATCTTGTATCCCCATATATTCTAATTCGGAAGGGTCTGCAACACGATAAAAATCAAAATGAAAAATATTGCAGCCACCAACCTCATAGGATTCAACCAACGTATAAGTTGGACTTTTCACTAATCCTTTATATCCTAAACCTCGCAAAAAACCTCGAACAAAAGTCGTTTTCCCTGCACCCAGCGGACCATGCAAGTAAATCACCCATTCTTTTTTTATTTGATGGAAAACGTGTAATGCGAATTCTCCGCCGAACGCAAGCATAGCGATTTCATTGGGAATTGTTTTCGTCAAAATCATTTCGTATTCATCAACTGACGAAGATAAGGTAAAAGGTCGGTCGCAATCATGCCACGTTCACCATCCATTCTCGCTAAATCACCTGCTTTTGCATGTACTAAAACACCCAACTTCGCCGCATTTATCAAAGGAAGCCCTTGCGCAACTAACCCCGCGATCACCCCCGTTAAAATATCTCCCATACCCCCTGTCGCCATACCCGGATTCCCTGCATCACATCTTGCCATTTGATTTTTAGGACCCGCAATCAAACTATTGTTTCCTTTCAAGACGCACACGCCACCATATTTTTCTTGCAGTTTTTTGAGAGCAGACATTCGATCACGTTGAATCTCTTCGGTTTTCATCTTCAATAAACGAGCCGCCTCACCAGGATGCGGTGTTAAAATCCATTCTTCGTGTCTACAGGGTTTTGAAGCCAATAGATTAAGCGCATCTGCATCAACAATCAGCGGTTTTTTACTTTTTAAAACGGCTTGAAAGAGGCTCTTCGCCCAGACGGAAGTGCCTAGTCCTGGACCAATACCAACGACCGTTGCACGTTTAAGCAATGGCTTTAACATCTTGACGGTTCGAACCCCGTGACTCATGATTTCCGGTCGACTGACATTTAGGGTAACAGCAACATCGGGACGGGTTGCCACACTCACCAACCCCGCGCCCACCCGCAGAGCTGCTTCTGCTGCCATGCGTGATGCCCCCGAAAATCCTTCATCGGATCCCACAATTAAAACATGCCCATAGAGTCCCTTATGTGCATCTCTGGGTCTCGGCTTCAAAAAATCGATAAATTGCGTTAAATGTAATGTTTCAATGATCATGGTTTTTCACTTTTGGAATATATAAACTCAATATCACTGTCGTTGTAAGAATCAAAATAACCCCCGCTAAAGCATATAAAATGGGTATGTGCACCCAAGGGTCTATTAACATTTTGATCCCGATAAATGAAAGCATGATCGCAATGCCATAACGTAGCAAATGAAACCGTGCCGCCATATTTGCCAATAAAAAATAAAGCGCACGTAACCCCAAAATCGCAAATATATTCGAAGTAAAAATAATAAATGCATCTGTCGTTACTGCGAAAATCGCAGGGATACTATCCAATGCAAAAATGACATCACTTATCTCTATGAATATTAACACTAAAAATAACGGTGTGGCATACCATAATTCATTTTTTCGTACAAAAAATTTTTCGTCTTTTATTTCATCCGTCATTCGCATGTGACGTCGCATCCACTGTAACATTTTACTATCTGAGAGATTTTTGTTATTTTCTTTAAAAAATAACATTTTTAAACCAGTCCACAATAAAAATGCACCAAAAAGATATAAAATCCAATGCAATTCACTGACAAGCCAAGCCCCCCCGAGAATCATGCAAAGGCGTAAAATAATAGCGCTTAGTACACCATACAAAAGGACGCGATGTTGATATTTATCAGGGATTGAAAAAAATTGGAAAATCATGATAAATACAAATAAGTTATCGACAGACAAAGAAAGCTCAATGAGGTATCCTGTCAAAAATTGAAGCGCAGCTTTTGGCGTATCATACCACCAAATGAGTCCATTAAAAATGAACGCGCAGGAAACCCATACCAATACCCAGCTTAAGGCTGTTTTCAGAGAAACTTTTTGAGATTTTTTACGATTTAAGAAAAAGATATCGATCAATATCACGGTTATAACAAAAATAAAAAAACAAAGCCATACCCACCACCATGGTTTTGATTGCATATATTCAAATCCTTGTTATATTAATCACTCTGTGATAATTATATGATTTTACTTTTTAAAAAGAAATGACCACACCCGATTACACACAAATTGCAACCCAAATTAAACAATGGGGACAAGATCTCGGATTCCAACAAATTGGCATTACCGATACGAATTTAGACAAATACACCACGCATTTTTCTGAATGGCTCCAAAAAAAATATCATGGTGAAATGCACTTTATGGAAGCGCATGGAAAAAAACGAACGATACCCAACGAGCTAATCCCAGGAACTATACGTGTCATTTCGGCACGTATGAATTATTTACCGCCAGATACAGACATTCCCAAAGTTTTACAAAATAAAATGCTAGGGTTTATTTCACGATATGCACTCGGTCGAGATTATCATAAACTCATGCGCAAACGCTTGAACGCACTCGCTAAAAAAATTGAGTCAGAGATCGGTCCCTTTGGATTTCGTGCTTTTACCGACAGCGCACCCGTTTTAGAAAAACCACTCGCTGAAAAAGCAGGTTTAGGTTGGATCGGTAAACATACGAATGTCATCAACCGCCAAGCGGGTTCTTGGTTTTTTTTGGGCGAAATTTACACGGATCTCCCTTTACCCATTGACACACCCCTTAAAAATCACTGCGGCACGTGTACCGCTTGCATAGACATTTGTCCCACCAAAGCCATCATCGCACCTTATCAATTGGATGCGAGACGTTGTATTTCTTATTTAACCATTGAATTACGGGGCAGTATCCCAGTCGAATTTCGTTCTATGATGGGAAACCGCATTTACGGTTGTGATGATTGCCAATTGGTCTGCCCTTGGAATCGTTTTGCAAAAACAACCTCCGAAATCGATTTTTATCCAAGACATGCCTTGCAAGCTCCCAAGCTCATCGAATTATTTGCATGGACAGAAGAAGAATTTCTACGAAAAACCGAAGGATCTGCCATTCGTCGCATTGGATATGCCTGTTGGCTTCGCAATATTTCGGTAGCGCTTGGCAACGCACCCAAAAACTCCAGCATTATCGATGCCTTAAAAACAAGGATCCATCATCCATCTGCACTTGTCCGGGAACACGTGGAATGGGCTTTAGAAAATTAGAGGGATCCATTGTGATTTTATGAAAACCAGACTCGAAGAGAAAAAAAATGAGGTTAAATCCTCTATTCATATTGTTCTTGATATTGATGGAACATTAGCGCTTAGAGAACCTGATCTTTCAAATACCACTATAAATTTTTATCGTCACAGGTTCAAACTTGACGATATTATAGAGCACCGTATAAATGTAGATGGATTTGAAACCGATGTATTTTGCCTGCTTCATCCAGGTGTTCGAGCCTTTATTCAATATATCTCTCAAATACCAAAGGTTGAATTATCATTTTTTAGCACTGCGATAGAAGAAATGAATGTTAATTTTGTTGAACAGTTACTCGATAAATCGCTTGGAAATAGGAACCACCTTCTCGTTACAATTTTTTCTCGACAACATTGTGTCAATAATAAAAAAGATATATCAAAAATAATAGGGAAAACAGCATCTCTCGATCGCGTCATATTAATTGATGACACTGAATTTGTCGTTTGTCCTGGCCAAAGAAAAAATGCGCTTATTACTCGCGGTCCTACCTATTTAACTAGTGTTAATAATCAAAATTTCTTTGATATCAATCATATTTTTTATATCGTCGGTTTGCTAGCAGAAGCATTAGCGTCGGGGTACGAAAATTTTCTGGATCGCATACAAGAGAGTAAAGAAAAGTTTAAATGGCCATATTATTTACGCGGTCTCGCTGAGTTAAAAAAATTTGATCCCGAATTATATTTCTATATCGGCAATAGGCCTAGGACATTACCTGCGGTAACTAAAATTGGATGTCCATACGTTGTCGCAGATTTGTTAAATTGCAGAGAAGAAATTGAGTCATCAGATGACAATCAAAACACTGCTCTCCATATCGCTGCTAAAAACGGCAGTACTGAAGTCCTCACGCTTTTGCTTGACCGTAACGCAAATAAGGAAGCCCGAAATATTAAAAAAAATACGCCACTTATCATTGCTGCTAAATTTGATCATTTAAAAATTGCAAAAATTTTACTGGCGCGTAATGCTGATATTAACGCACAAAATACAAGCGGTGAAACAGCATTATTCCATGCATTTAATAACCATAATGCTAAACTAGTTTCGGCTCTTTTTCAACAAAGCCAATATTATAATGCGCTTAAAAAAATACAAAGCCAGAAAAAATTATTAGAAGTTGCCGATAACTGGATAAAATCGATGGATAATAAAATAGATGTTCTCATTTTATATAAATATCTTAAAAAAACACCGCCACTTGCTAAGCATCAACATGTTATTAAAAAAATTGCACAAACACGTATCTTAGAACTACAAAAACGAGAAAAGCATTCAAGCGATCAAGATAAGAATCCAAAGGTAGAACAGCATATAAGAGTTTTTCTTAAAACTTCTAAAATACCCTTTTTTAAGAATCCTCTTTTTGATGACTATCTTATGCTGCAAAAGAACATTAAGAAAAAAGGAACACGGATTGCCCCCAACATTCCTTAAAGCTCATCCTTAGGTAAATTCAACAAATTCGCGCGATAATAACGCAGCTCTTCGATAGACTCTCGTACATCCTCTAAAGCCAAATGTTTCGATTCTTTTTGCAATCCGCCATAGACTTTTGGTGCCCAACGTGCAGCCAGTTCTTTCAAAGTACTCACATCCAGCAAGCGGTAATGAAAATATTTTTCGAGTTCTGGCATAAAACGGGTTAAAAACCGCCGATCTTGATAAACGGTATTGCCACACATCGGTGATTTCCCTTGAGGCACGTATTTTTGTAAAAATTCTAATGTCATACGTTCGGCTTCTTTTTCATCAATTAAACTGGATTTTACACGTGAAACTAAGCCGGAAGCATTGTGTTGCTTCGTATTCCAACTATCCATAGCATTCAAAAGTGCATCCGATTGGTGTATAGCGATGACAGGACCCTCGGCCACAATATTTAAATCGGAATCGGTCACAATGGTTGCCATTTCAATGATGCGTTCTTTTTCAGGATCCAATCCTGTCATTTCGAGATCAATCCAAATTAAATTATCAGCGCTAAAAGTCATGAATGGATGGGTCCTATCAAAATTCATATTGTAACGCCATTCTGTTAAAATGCACATCCTATCTTGAAAGGAATACATATGTATTTAGGTATCACCGCATGTATCATCGCGTATTTATTCGGTTCTGTGAATAGTGCAATCGTCACGTGTAAAATTTTAGGCATACCAGACCCTCGAACGATAGGCTCAGGGAACCCCGGTGCGACCAATGTATTGCGTATCGGGGGAAAAAAAGCTGCCATCATCACGCTTTTGGGTGATATGCTGAAAGGCCTTATCCCCGTTTTGATCGCTAAAATGCTAGGATTCTCCACCACTATTCTTGCACTGGTCGCGCTCTTTGCATTCCTTGGGCATCTATATCCTATTTTTTTCCGCTTTCAAGGTGGAAAAGGGGTTGCAACCGTTCTGGGTTGCCTTTTGGGACTCGCGTGGCCCGTCGGATTTGCGATGATCATTACCTGGGTTGTTATTGCCTTTATCTTTCGTTATTCATCTCTCGCAGCACTCATCACAGCAATTATGGCACCTTTTTATACTTGGTATTTTACGAATGAAACTTATACCCTCATCGTTGCTATCATGAGCTTATTATTGATTTATCGCCATCATCAAAATATTCGAAAATTATTTCGAGGGGAAGAAAGTAAAATTTTTAAAAAATAAGATCAACCGCCCTATCATGCCAGCTTAAAGCATGCTGGCATGACAGATTTAGTTTTACCAACGCCGCACATGGAGTTTTACAATATCTTCACCGACTGCTTTGATTGTTTCATTTTTTTCTGCCAAAGCAATTAATAAAGTTTGTGATTTCCTAAGATTATCGATACTTAAATTAAATACTGCTTGCACTGCATCCAGTTGCTTATTATATTCTTTGATGCCATTATCATATTCAATTTTCTCACACTCTCCTTGCTCGTCCATGCAAACATGATTGCGTTCATATAATTTCAAAAGTCCTTCTTGTTGATCGAGTATGCTTTTTTCCCAATTCGCAAGTGTTGATTTTAACAAACCAAAAGTATATTTGGTTTGTAAAAGAAATTTAATATACTCTTCTCTTTCATTATCTGACAAATTTTCATTATCTAAATAGGATTTTATATGAACTTCCTCTTGGATGAGATCAGTCGCATGCATGTGTCTTTGATATTTAATTTTTACGAATTTTTCTGTGCTAAACATATTTGTATCTTCCTTGTTGTTGTTTTTATAAAAATGAGATTACACGAACTAAAATTTATTCGCAATATCTTTAGAGATGATGAAGCAAATAATAATGAGATAAAGACTTTTTGAGGGGTTCAGATGGATGAGAAATATTTTCAGATTTCAAATAATGATTTTTTTCTTGTGTGATTTGATTTTGCAAGGCAATTTTATATTTTAATTCCGTATGATACTCTTTCACGCATTGATCGAGCGTTCGATTTCGCATTTCTTCAAAATACAGAAATAAATTTAATTTTGCTTTTTCATCAAACAATAAAGCATATTTCACGATGCCAAAGAAATTACCCCATCGAAAAAATATCACTGGCGGTGTACCACCCGGCACTAATGGCGCGCCCGTAAGATAAACATTTCCACGCCAAAACATAACCTCTTCATCCGTGTAATCTTTAAAATCTAAAAATTCTTCTTGAGACATGTTGATTATCACATAACTATTTTTGTTATCTTTTAACATGGTTTGAATGCGTTTTTTTAATTCTGCAATACGCTCAAAATTCAATTTTTCATAAGGTAAAAGAAATGTCGCATGAAATTTATCTTTATGTTTTTTTAAAGAGGCAAGATAATATTGGATAATGGGATCAAAGTCGTTATTACTGATTTCTTTTTCATGCGATTCTAAAAATAATCTTTGATCAGCAGTTAACGGCGCCCCACTTGCAAAATTCCTTATAATGTCTGCGGAACTATTGTGAATGGGTTGTAAAATCAGGGTTTGTTTTTTCATATGTGTATATATTATACACTATCTATTTAGTTTAATGCAATCCCCATCGGCCCAGAGAAACCTATCCCGACAGTCGTACAAACCCCATCGATACCGCCGTCCGAATTCAGTGGACAACTAATCACATCGTCTAAACCCGAATCTGTTAGAAATACACGTGAGCCATCTAGCATAACAGCAACACCGCCGGGATTACTTGCTTCAATATCAACTGGCGCGCAGCTTGATAAAGCACCCGTGGTGGAATTGACTGAACAAACGATAAAACCTGCTTCAAAAATGAATGAAACTTCCGTGATGTAAGCTTTTGTCCCTGATGGATTTAACGCGATACCACTCGGCATAGTAAATGCAATATCCCCTGTTACTGCACAATCGGTTAATTCACCCTCAGATTCTCCACCAGATGAAACAGAACATAAAGAAACCGAATTTGAACCGGCATTCGTCACATAGGCAAATTTCCCGTTAGGATGGATGGCAATCGATGAGGGACCCGAAAAATCTTCGCCCGTTCTAGAACAAGTTAATATACCATCAATCCCGATACCGCATTTCTTCACCGTCGTCGCATTACTACTATCTGTCACAAGATAAGCAATGGTTCCGGCAGGATTCAACGCAATAAATAACGGATCTTCTTGATCTTCTAAAGCATCCGTACATGGATTAAATGTTCCATCCGCCTTGATGGGACACACAGAAACCGTTCCATTCGCAAAATTTGTCACATAGGCAAATGTCAAAGATGGGTTAAGGGCAATACTGGTCGGTGTAAAAAAAGTTGGTCCTACTGTCACACAAGGCGTCAAATTCCCATTGGTGGTATTCACATTACAGACATCCACAATACCCGTCTGCGTATTTGTGACATATGCTTGCGTGATAACAGTGATGTCTTCTCGATTGCTACCATCAGGCCTCGAACAAATTTGATTATTAAAGGCACAAACAGCAGGCGCTAGGGTAAAACTATTCGGTAACTTTTCATTTCCAGTGATACTCACAAAAAAAGTACAAAAGGCATTCGGTGCGAGTGTGCCACAATTACTACTGCTTAAAGTGACAGCAGAAGCCGCACTTCCTTCTAATCCCGCATTTGCAATCACTGTCATATTTTGTAATGTTTGGCCACTATTATTTGTCACCCTATATTCAATAAGATCCGTGCCTGAACGATCTATGCTCGTATTACCAGAAACAAACGAAATAATCATAATCGGTTTTAAGGCAAATGCCGCTAAAGGTACCCATAATATAATGATGGCCAGTAATTTCTTCATGTAAGGTATATCATCCCTAAAAAAATCCCATTTGTACTGTCAATACTAATGCTTGCGTAGCTAAATCCGATACTTTAATAGAGTTATTTAAAGAGGAATTAGGAAAACCACCCAATTGTGCTTTACCCAGATTCATGTACCGATAATCGAGTAATACTTTCCAAGCGTTCGCGGGATCCGTGCATGAAAAACCACAGCCTGAGTTGTATTGAACACCAACACCGACTTCATAAGCGAATGACGCTTCTGTATGATCACCAAACGCATTTGGAACGGGCTCCGCCGTGGATGCGGCACTGGATGGCGCTTCACTATACTTATACAATTCATTCCAAGAAACACCCAATCCCACCAAAACAAAAGGCTGCAATGCATGTGGCGTGTAGAATACGCGTCCTTCTGCCAACATCGCAAAACTTTCTGCCCTAAATTGATAACTCAGTGTATCGAAATCACTACCCGCATTGACAAAGGGATGTTCTGTGCCTTCTACTTTATCAAAATTCACATAATATCCGGCGAGAGAAAAAAATCCTGCAACTTGTGGATTGAAAAGCCAAGTATGTCCAATACCGATACCGCCTAATGGACCGACTTCGAGATCGTTATCTGCATCATATTCATTCGTCACAAAGGGACTGATTTGAACGGTTTCTTCGTTAGTAGTCCAAGAAAATGTCGCGCCGCCGGATAAATAGGCATCGATGACACTGGGAAAAGAAGTCGATGGTAAAAATAAAAAAGATACGAGAATAAATTCCTTTTTGAACATGCGGCAATCAACCATCCTTGTTGAGTCATTCGATTATAACAATTGCGATGCGGGCTGCAAATGATTTGTCAAAAACGCCTTGATCCCAGACTGTGCTCCTCTGTTTATTTATACCCCACCTGAAGTGATTGTTATTTGTGGATTATTTATACGGGTCTCAATAAATTGTCCGTCACGGGGACTGTTGTGAAGGTTACTGCGCTAGCTGATGGTGTGGAATCCTTTAGTACTGATGGTGTTATCGAGATTGACAGACTATCTTCAGGTGCTTTTGGTTGGATCCCTGGTGCTTGTGTATAAATAAGAGCGTGTGAACTGTCAAATTTGGATTTTTGAGTAGATAAATTATTTTTCTTTATCCTGTTATCAGCAGATGGTTTAGTTATTTTATTCATTCCAAAAACAGCCAATATAGAAGCAATCCATGCTCCTCCAACTGGAACAGCTGCACCAACTGCAGTTGCCGATGTTCCTGCTAGCAAGCCTCCTGAAATCCAAGCACCTGCCGATGTAAAAACTAAAGCTCCTGTAATAGCACTACCTGCCACTATTTCTAAAGCGAATCCCACCCCAGTGCATGCGACAGCAACAATTGCTACAAAACAAATGATGCCCAATACTTTTTTCCACGGCGCTAAAGTAGACCACCAATTTTTAAATTCTTGCCAGCGAGTTGGTTTATAGAATTTGTTGTCAACTAGATCTGGTTGCTCGGTCGGTACTGTTGAAGAACCAACTGCTTGAGGTTCTTCTTGCACTAATGGCTCTGCAGTTTTAGTTAAATTTTGATCGGTTATTACTTGAGATGTAACTATCTTGCTCTTAGATTCTTTGAGATCATTAAAATTTATGTGTTCATTTGTTTTTAATGTGTGAGTTTTTACGTCTGTGCCACAGCTCTCGGGGCCGTAATAAGATAATGCTTCGATCTCAAGTGTATCAGTAAATTTTATGATGTCGGAGTGCTTAGAAAAAGCATCCAATCCAGATGCTATTGACTCAGGCGGGCAGTGGTAGTCACCGCTTTTATTACTAATCATATAAATCTCATTTTGGTCATTAAAATATGCATTTCCTGAAGATAAACAACCCAGTGTCTCAAAATCTGTACGGGGATCAAATGATTTTGTTTTTTGATTGATAATACTCAATTGAAAATGCGCTGGAACTGATCCTGAAGGAGAACCTTCCTCGCCGAATACTAATGTTCCGTTTGGTCTTACTAAAAAACGGACTGTCACAGTATTTTGATTTTTCAGATTTTTTTTTCTTTCTATGTCTAGTAAATTATTTATTTCTTCTACTCCATACACTACATATTTTTCGTTGTAGTTTAACTGGTAACGCATGCTTTGCGGAAGATAAATGGTCTCCTCTTGATTATTCTGCGGAGCGAGGCCTAACTTTACTAAATGCTGTCTTCTAAAAAACATAAAAAGTACTCATAAATATAACTTGACTAATTATAATACACAACTGCACGTAAAGCAATTAAAATTGGTTACTAATTGATCAAATAAAGCATCTTGAGATTTAATAAAACTATTAAGCTATTGATTTTTAATAAAAAATCATAAGACACATGCCAAAGTAATAAAAATTTTCAATATAATCATAAAGTTAAGTTTATTTTGTTACTATCTCATGTTAAAATCATTAAGGAAGAATTGGTGAGAAGAAATCTTAATTACTTGATTAAGCCAAAGGCCATCGAGGCAGTACATGAATACTCAAATCATCGCGCTCACCCATCATGAAACGTGCGCACCCGGCGTAAGCGATCATTGCGCCGTTATCGGTACAAAATTCATGGCGTGGGAAAAATACTTTAGCATTTTCTTTGGATGCCATTGCATGGAGGGCTTCTCTTAAAGCGCGATTGGCAGAAACACCGCCTGCGACGACTAATGTTTTTAAACCGGTTGAAGACAATGCACGTCGGCTTTTGATGGTGAGGGTTTCAACGATTGCATCTTGAAACCCACGCGCGATATCCGCTTTGGATTCAGGATGTGCACTGATGGTATTTGCAGCAAACGTTTTGATACCACTAAAACTAAAATCAAACCCTGGTCGATCAATCATAGGACGAGGAAAATAAAATCGATCTGGATTTCCCGTCTCTGCTAGGGCTGCAAGTGCCGCACCCCCGGGATAACCCAAGCCTAATAATTTAGCGGTTTTATCGAACGCCTCTCCCACGGCATCATCGACAGACTCCCCTAAAATTTCATAAGAACCCATTTTTCCAACATAAACGAGCATCGTATGCCCACCCGAGACAAGTAATGCAAGAAAAGGAAAAGAGGGCGGCTCCGGTTCCAACATTGGGGCTAAAAGATGCCCTTCCATGTGATGGACGCCAATCGTTGGAATATCCCAAGCAAAGCCTAAACTTTGCCCAATGGAAGCACCCACCAGTAAAGCGCCATTCAACCCCGGGCCCTTTGTATAAGCGATTCCAGTGATATCTTTTGGCGTTGATTTCGCCACTCGCATCACTTCTTTAATCAAAGGAAGACTTTTACGTATATGATCGCGCGAAGCAAGTTCCGGCACGACCCCGCCGTAAGCTTGATGTATGTCTGTTTGACTATACACTGAATGGGCCAAAAGGCCTTCATTTTTATCAAAAATTGCAACCCCTGTCTCATCGCAGGAGGTTTCTAACCCCAAAATACGCATTTCGCTTTGCATTTCTCTCAATTAGCCATTAGAATCTGCCATTCTTTCTCAAATTATAGATGGAGTAAAGTGCCGACAATGCCAAGTATACGTGTAAAAGACAATGAAAACTTTGAAATTAGCTTACGCCGCTTTAAACGATTAACGGAAAAAGCAGGTGTTCTTGCTGATTTAAGACGCCACGAATATTACGAAAAACCCACCTGGAAACGCAAGCGTAAAAAAGCTTCTGCGATTAAGCGACATCAAAAAAAGCAATTACGCGAACAAATGGCGAAAGACAAAGATAAACAACGTTAATTTTTATTGAAGAGAATGACGTATGACCACGCAAATGATCAAGGAAGCGATCCTGGAAGACATGAAAACCGCCATGCGCAACCAAGAAAAAGAGCGTTTGGGGACCATCCGACTTATTTTAGCCGCCATTAAACAACGCGAAGTAGATGAACGCATCGCTTTAAATGACGCGCAAGTCATGACTGTTTTAGACAAAATGCTTAAACAGCGCCGTGAATCCATCGTACAATACGAAGCTGGAAACCGACCTGAACTTGCTCAAAAAGAAATGGAAGAAATAAAAGTTATTCAAAAATATCTTCCTTCTCAGCTTTCCGACCAAGAAATTAACGTACTCATTCTGTCTGCTATTAAAGAAGCGAATGCGGCATCCGTTCGTGATATGGGAAAAGTGATGAGCATCATTAAGCCTAAAATCCAAGGCCGTGCAGATATCGCGTCTGTGAGTAGCAAAATAAAAGCACTTTTGCCAGAGTAAAGCCGTCGTCCCGTGGTGCTTTTACACGGGATCTCTCGCCCGAATGCTCTGGCATGACAGGAAAGTTTATGGCCACCGACCGCATTCCAAGAGAATTTATCCAAACCCTCTTAAATCGAACAGACATCGTCGATTTAATTGATGGTCGAGTTCCTTTACGCAAAAAGTCCAGTAATAATTATTTTGCTTGCTGCCCTTTTCATCAAGAAAAATCCCCCTCTTTTTCTGTCAGTCAAAATAAACAGTTTTATCATTGCTTTGGCTGCGGGGCACACGGGAATGCCATTGATTTTTTAATACAATATGACCGCTTGTCTTTTCCTGAAGCAATAGAAGCATTGGCAAAAGAAGCCGGTTTAGCCATTCCGCAAAAATCTCAAACCGCGAAAACTTCATCCCACGAGGATTTATATGCGTTACTTGAAAAGATTGCGAAATTCTATCAAAACGCATTACGTCAATCTGACCCAGCTATCCAATATTTAAAAAAACGCGGATTATCCGGTAGCATTGCAAAACAATTTGGTATGGGGTACGCTGCCCCGGGCTGGGATCGGATTTTAAATGCATTTATGAAAGAGAAAGCAAAACTTTCTACCACTGGCATGCTCATAAAAAAAGACGATGGTGGATTTTATGATCGCTTTCGTGACCGTATTATGTTTCCCATTAAAAATCGACGGGGTCATATCATTGGATTTGGTGGACGCATTTTAAATCAAGGTGAACCCAAATATCTCAACTCTCCTGAAACACCGATATTTCAAAAAGGCCATGAACTGTATGGTCTTTATGAAACATTACAAACCGAACGAGAATTGAAACGCATCATCATTGTAGAAGGATATATGGATGTGATTGCGCTTTTTCAACACGGTATAACCCATGCGGTCGCAACGTTAGGAACTGCCACAACGGCGCATCATTTAACGTGTTTATTTCGACATACGACTGAAATTATTTTTTGTTTTGATGGAGATAATGCAGGTCGAAGTGCTGCAGAACGCGCGCTACATGTCACGCTTCCCATCATGCGAGATGATGTTCAAGTACGTTTTATGTTTTTACCCGAGAATGAAGATCCCGACTCTTTTATTCGAAAAGAAGGGAAAAAAGCTTTTGAAGAGCGCATTGATACGGCTGCTACATTATCGCAATTCTTTTTTCAAACCATAGGAACGGAAGCGGATTTAAGCCATATTGATGGCCGTGCTAGATTTGTTAAACTCGCCAAAGCACATTTAGATAAATTACCGGAAGGCATTTTTCAGCAAATGATGTTTGATGAATTGATGAAAAAAGCGCGAGTCGATATTAAAAAACCGGCTTCAGAGAAAATACGCGCCAAACCGATGAAACGGCGCACCCCCTCCAATATTCGTCTTGCCATTATGTTACTCATTCAAAATCCGCGACTTGCTTTGCAATTAGACGCACCCTTAGCCCATGCTGACATACCTGGTTTTGCTTTTTTACTTCAATTGTTAACCGTCATTAAAGAACATCATATTGAAACCACCGGCGCCCTGATTGAACAATGGCGGGATCAAAAAGAAGAAAAATTAATTGCCAAACTCGCACAAATCGAACACATGATTCCGGAAACAGGCATTCAAAATGAATTTTTGGGCGCAATCACCCGCTTAAAATCGCAGTCAATTAAAGTAACGATTGATAAACTTCTGGCAAAAGCTGCCATCCATGGTCTAAGTGTCGAAGAAAAACAGTATCTCAATGATTTAATTCAAGGACAAAAATAAGGTATAATTTGGTGTTTTTTACCAAATTATTTATGAAACACTATAATACAAAAGAAGCCCGATTTAATGTATAATGATAGGTTATTTCACACTGATAAATAGGCTGAATACTATGGATCAAGAGCAACAACGATCACGTTTAAAAGAATTGATAGCCCGTGGTAAAGATCGTGGATTTTTAACTTATGCAGAATTGAATGATCATTTACCCGCAGACATTGCTGACCCCGAACAAATTGAAGAATTTATCAGTATGATCAATGACATGGGGATTGAGGTGCGGGAGACTGCCTCCGAGGCAGAAGAGCTTTTATTAGTCGATAATGAAGTAGCCGCCGATGAAATTGCGGAAGAAGAAGTCGCAACCGCCCTCGCCACTGTCGACAGTGAATTTGGACGCACCACGGACCCTGTCCGTATGTATATGCGTGAAATGGGCAGCGTTGAGCTCCTTTCCCGTGAAGGTGAAATCGCCATTGCAAAACGCATCGAAGAAGGCATGAATCAAATGCTAAGCACGCTGGCTAATCAGCCGCAAATGATCGCAGAAGTGCTTCAGGATTATGACGCTGTACAAAGAGGCGACATTCGATTAAGTGATATTATCAGCGGTTACATTGAACCGAATATTTTTTCTGACGAAGAAGTGGATAAAGAAAAAGAAGTGGCGCCCCCCATTCCAGCGGAAGAGGATGAAGAAGAAGGTGAAGGGGGTAGCGGTGAGTTATTCGATGAAGAAACAGGCCCTGATCCTGAAATTGCGCGTGAACGTTTTGGTGAATTACGTAATCTTTATGATGAAACGATTGCCGCTGAAAAAAAATATGGGTCGCAAAACAAAAAATACACTCAAAAACGCGAACAGCTTGCCAAATGCTTCATGGATATCAAACTTGCTTCACGACAATTTAACAAATTATCACGCAAAATGCGTAGCATGCTTGATGAAATCCGTTCGCAAGAACGTTACATTATGAATCTTTGTGTGAATAAAGCACGCATGTCACGAAAAGCGTTTATCAATTCCTTTTTAAATAATGAAACCAATTTGGAATGGGTATCTCAACATAAAGGCAAAAATTATTTTACTGATTTGGATAATTATGCGAGTGACATTCAACGCGCACAAAAGAAATTAATCGCATTACAAGATCAAATGCGCATGACGATCGCAGAAATTAAAGAAGTCAATCGCCGCATGTCGATTGGAGAAGCCAAAGCAAGGCGTGCAAAAAAAGAAATGGTCGAGGCCAATCTTCGTCTTGTCATTTCCATTGCGAAAAAATATACGAATCGCGGTTTGCAATTTTTAGATTTGATTCAAGAAGGGAATATTGGCTTGATGAAAGCCGTGGATAAATTTGAATATCAACGCGGTTACAAATTTTCAACGTATGCTACCTGGTGGATTCGACAAGCGATCACGCGATCTATCGCAGATCAAGCGCGTACCATTCGTATTCCGGTACACATGATTGAAACGATTAACAAATTAAACCGTATTTCTCGTCAAATTTTACAAGAAACAGGATTGGAACCCACCCCTGAAGAATTGAGCAAGCGCATGGATTTACCGGAGGATAAAATTCGTAAGGTATTAAAAATCGCGAAAGAACCCATTTCCATGGAAACCCCGATTGGAGATGATGAAGATTCACATTTAGGAGATTTTATCGAAGATGTGAATATCGAGTCTCCTCTCGATGCCGCAACGAATACAGGGTTGTCTGAGGCCACGCAAAAAATCTTAAATACCCTCACGCCACGCGAAGCGAAAGTCTTACGCATGCGCTTTGGGATCAATATGAATACGGATCATACGTTAGAGGAAGTCGGCAAACAGTTTGATGTGACGCGTGAACGTATTCGTCAAATTGAAGCGAAAGCTTTACGCAAATTGCGCCACCCTTCACGATCGGAGCAACTGCGTAGTTTCTTGGAAGAGCAAGAGTAAAATATCACGATTCCCCTCTCCCGCTTGGCATGGAGAGGGGAGGGTGAATTTATAATTCTTGCTTTGGCTCTGTTGGAGTGGGTGTTTTTTTCTTTTTGCTAGGTTTTGTAAATACTTTCGATGGACAAGACCCTTTCGGCTCTACATCCAAACCCATCTCCTGGAACTCTTTACAAACAAACTGTTGTACAACTTGAGGCAATTGATTAAAGTTTTTAAAATTTAATGAGTAAGTAATAATTTCAAGATTATCCCATTTTGCATCTTTTTTATAAAGGCCGCTTGTATCAGAAGTAAAATCCGTATAGTAACCATGATTCCAACGATCACATATTTTCCCCTTGGTAATTTTTTTCAATACTTTGTTAACCGCTTTTTCATTATTGACGATTCTAACTTGAGGCGCATCTGAATCTAACAATGCATAACCGTGATCAGTGATAAGCTCTGTGCTCGTGGAAGAACGCATCTGAACAAATGCAACCTCCATAGGAAAATCATACGCTATTTTAGCCTGAAAAAGTTTGCTTATCTCTAACATGGTATGCTCATTACACTGCCCTCCTCGCGCATCATTGGTATGTTTCGCATAAATTTGCATTTGTTTAAATCTTTGTATGGCGATATAAATTTTATTGAAATCATTTACTTGTTGTTGTGTCATTGAAGTTTGTATTTTGTGTGCTTGGGGTTTAATTACATTCAACCAATTTTGAAAATCAACATTTACTTTATCTCGCAATAATAAAACATGATTATTGGGCTTAAATAAATGAAATAATTGTTCTTCATGCAGACAAAGCGCCATATCTCCATCCACACAAGATTTTAATACCAATTTTCCATTCAAAGCGCCTAAAGTCACATTGGGTTTGTTATAGGTAGTGAATGTTGAATCGGTACAAACCTTTTTATATATTTTCTCTTTTGCAGTTAATTTTTTCTGGGAAGGATTGTTACCAGCAGTTGATTGGGTCACTTTACTCTGTACATGAATCGCATAAGCATTGCCAAGTAACCACAGGAAAAAAAATCCCGTCATTTGCGCACGCCCTAAGCCGAGCCCTGCTCTCCGATCGCTATAATGAGAAGGAGTATGACGATGCGACTCGAATACCTGATTACGTCTTTTTTGTTCCAAATTTTTAATGTGTTGTTTGTCATGTTTAACTTTTACTGGTTTTATGTTTTTGCGCTGCATATGCTGCATATTATGTCCTCGTTTGAATAAATATGATTGATTATTATACATATATTCGCTTAAATAAGCAATTTTTGAGCACCTTTATATTGAACAGCGGAAATTATTGACAAAACAAGATTATAGGAATGAAATCGAGAAAACCTTGTTCTTTGAATAGGAAAAGCCTAGAAAATCTCAGCACTTCCATATATCATTGTCACTCCGAAATAAACGGGCCCATAGCTCAGTTGGTTAGAGCAGGGGACTCATAATCCCTTGGTCCTAGGTTCGAGTCCTAGTGGGCCCAGTAGTAAAAACAAGAAGTTACGATACTTGCCCAAAAAATAAAAATTAGCGTGTCGAAGATGGGTCGAATGGAAAAACTCGGGGAAAGGGCACGGATTTCAATTTTTATTTGGCTCCAAGTTACAAAAATAAGATTTGAAATTGCTTTGTAATTCATCAATGACCTTTTTTTCAAGCAAAACAATTTTAGCATTAACAAAATCCAACAATTTCTTAATCAAACACAAAAAGTCCTCCTTAAAAATTATTTTGATATTAACTGCCTGGTGTATTTGTATGAAAGTAGCATATGGTATATCCGCTGCGTATTTAATCGAAGTCAAAGGTGGAATAACAAGAACATATTTACACGATTCATGACTTGATTCACCTGCGTGAGCAACATATTTATGACGCATATCCATCAAATATCTATGTAACTCTTTAAATTCATTGGGTATAGCCGTCTCCTCCAATTTAATGGTCCGACTATCTGCTTGTGCAAAACATTTACCATATGTGATAACAATCGATCTTACTACAGATTTTTGTATATTTGTTCGAGCTCTTAAATTTTCATTCGAAAGTATTTCTTGCAAATCTTTATAAAAATTTGCAATGTCAGTCAAATCCTTTTTTACTGACTCCATTTGATTGTCATTTTACAAAACTCCATATATTATTCGCTAATAGACATTTTATTATAAATACGTTATTCCAATTTTAATCGGAACAAATACAGCGAGATCCTTAGGAATAATTTTTATTCCTAATTTTTCACATTGTTCATGTATATCAACATTCTCAAAATGACTGGTAACTAATACGCCCTCTTTTTGAATATTATACTGCTCGATTATGTTAATTCCAGTTTGATTACATCCTAAAAATTCTAAGTCAAATAAATATAAAAATGGCCTTTGTTGCACTTTGTATTCCGATTTCCACTCAAAAAAATCTTTTGGTGTAGTAAAATTGATAATAGAAATTTTTTGATCGATGTTTTTAAAACGTTCTTTCCAAAGCTGATGAATGGTAATGTCGTCATCTAAAATGATTAAAGTGGCATTTTCTGCAATTTCAAATCTGGGATAAAACCATTTCGGAATGTACGCGTGAGGAAATTTAAGAATAGCATCTGTTCCTTTATCTGGTTCTGAGATAATTTCTAATTTACCACCAAATTGCTCCATTGTTTTTTTAGCATGATACAAACCCAAACCAGAACCACATTGTTTATTGTAAGTTACCCCATATTGCCCAAGTTGGTGCAAAACAGAAGGTGGAATACCTTTACCGTTGTCAGAAATACTTAAATGAATATGGTTATTATTATTATGAATTTTAATACAAACCGTTCCTTTGCCTGACAATGCTTCAATAGCATTATCAATAATATTAGAAATCATGCGTTTGAATTCAGATAATTTAATTTTAACAAATAAACCGTAATTCTCGGGAGTCAATTCAAGTTCTATATTGATCTTAGATGAAGAACGAAACTGTAAGCGCTTTTCTGTAATTAAAGGGCAAATAATTGCTGCCAGTAATTGAATTGACGTATCATTTATATTGATTTTTGTTTTGCGCAAGTCACGGTTTTTTTCTACAATATCATTAGCAATATCTCTGATCCGATTTATTGCATTATACACCAATTTCTTAGACTGCTCTGTAACAGGTGTATCCTGCATAGTTAAAATATTTAAGGCCGCAAGAGGCGATCGGATATCATGTGCCACTTGCGCTGCTAATACCCCCAAAGCCCCTTTCGTTTCTATCTCCGCGAGTTTAATAGATTGTTTTTGAATAACAATATCCCTATCCTCTATAGTTAAACGCAACTTTTCTTGTAAATCCAATTTCGATTTTCTAAAATTAGAATTGATTATATAAACAACCACTGAAAATATAATTAATGGCACTATAGTAGAAATTGTAGTCTGATCAGTAAAATTAATAGCATGGACTCTATGTAAATTGAACCCGAAATATAAAATCGTAGAAAAAGATATTATTGCGTAAAAGGTAAAAACTGTAATTGGCATTAATGCTATCGCAAAATATAACTGAAGTAGTCCAAAAATATAATCACTACTCAAACCACCTGTCGAAAACGAAAAATAAGTACATAAACTGGTTATATATAATCCTGCGGCCCAAAGCGGTATTTCATAATATTTATTTTGTAATTTATATTTTGAAAAATTCCATATAACTAAAATAAATGGTAAATACCCCAGCCTAATTAAAAGCCAGCTAAAATTGAATCCAACTTTTACGAGATCCTTAGAGAAAGAAACTAAAATAATAACAGTTCCTAAATAAATTATAAATGGAGGAAATGCCTTGTTAAAATCAGCCTGAAGTGCATCTTTATTAATCGTTGAGTCAAAATCTTTTCTTGCAGTTATTTTATTCATAATTTTCAGTGTCTTTATTACAATTAAATTTATCAATTTCATTTTTTATTAACTCAATATCACCGGCATATGGAAAGTGACCATAATCAATTATCTTCAACTGACAATTAGAAATAATAGATTTTAAAAATTCTAAACATTCAAAATAGATATACGGATCATTTCGCGAAGCGATTATTAAAACTTTTTTACCTAAATCAATCCTGGGATGATTACCTGAACCAATAGATTTATTTTTTATATTAATCTTATTAATTTCAATTAATTCTTTATAAAACTGCTGAATCAAAATATAGTGGTCTCGGTATCTTGGGTCAACTTCTCCACCACTTTTTCTAACCTCATATTCAAAATCTAAATATGACATGCTTTGTATACGTACAGGATGGTTGGCCTTATTAATGTCAAAATGACCAAAAGCACCATTAAATATAATCGTGCTACCTTGAGGTTTTTTATACTTCTTCATAATGCTTATTAGCGACAATATTCCAATAGTTACTCCTATGTCATGCATAATAATTTGGTTTGGAAGAAAATCTAGTATTATGTCAGAAACAATCGGAACCAAATCAGAAATTTTTTTATTTTTATAATATCCTTGTACAAAAATATCAATAAATGGAATTATTTTTTGCTTGATATTGTTTTCAACGGGGAAAATCATATTCCAGGCTTCTGGTGCACAAGGAATACCACTAAGTATTAATTTTTTCATTTTTCAACATTAAATGAAATACTTTTCTCGTAATTCCATCTCCGCCACATCACAAAAATTAGTAACATCAATATCCAAGGAAGACAAGGCCTTATAATTTTCACCTTTCTTTCTTGCTTCAAACATATTTCTACCCAGTTTTATCATTTTATCTATAAAAGTATACAAATTTTCTTTTTGATTAGTTTCATAAATACCTTGCAATCGAACATCTATTAATTCAGCAATATAAGCTATGTGTCGCGCTTCATCAAAAATAATATTTTTAAGGAATTTTGCAGCAACGGGTTCATCACTCAAACTTTTATACAATTCTTTATAGCAATGCCTCCCAAAAACTTCCGCTACCTGAGTGCATAGCAGCCACTCAATCAATGAATTAGTGCGATGAGTATATCCATAAAAAACTAAAGCATCACGACTACTAAATAATTTGTCCTGCTGATGTTTATACGTAGGGTATAAGTAATTTAATAATTTAGAAAACCCTTCTGTATGTTTAGCTTCATCTAACAGATGTGTCGCCAGCCAACTTTTCGTTGAAATATCATCAGCTTCAGCAATACGTTGCCCAAATCCATAGAATGCTGTATTTTCACCAAAAGCCAATGCGACTAAAATTGGTGCCCATTTTAATCTTTCAACTTCCGTTTTATAATCCGAGAAAAAATCATTCTCATTATGGAAAATGTCAGAAACCGTCCAAGTATTCCGTATTGCTGCATCTATAATTTTTGCTTCGCGTTTCCCACGGTTGTCCCTATAAATAAATCGCATTAAAATTCCCAGATTAAATATTTAGTGAATCAAATCTAAAAAAATTATTCCTAATGCTTTCTGGCATTTGAATTGTCTTACCATATTCATCAACAAATATGATTTTTATTTCAGCAAATAAACATTCCACATTATTCTGATTTTGTATCTTATAATTCAGGACTAATCCTTTTGAAAATGGACTATGCGGTTGTATTTTGATTTCAAGCACATCATCAAAAAATGCGGGCTTTAAGAATTTAATATTTGTTTCAGCAACGACCCCGCCTATTTTTTGCTTTTTCATTTCAGAGAATGGGAAATTGATTTTTTCTAAGAGATCAATTCTCGCTCGTTCTAAAAATATCATCCATTGTGAATTTCCAACTAGTCCCATGTAATCCAGATCATCTAATCGAACCTTGTATTTAAAAATATAATTTTCCATTTTTTTCTCAACTTTTAAAAAATATAAATAAATAATGCATGGTCATTAAAATTATCGCATGTTAGTTAGTGAAGCCAGAAAATGCAACAGTATTTTTAAAAAATTTAGGAATGCGGAGAAATAACTGCCCATACCAAGCTAGAATCATCCGTAAGCAGATTTGCAGGATGTAGAAATCCCCCCCATTCTTTTGCTGGAATTTCCCAATATTGTTTATTTCTAAAAAATGGAATTACTTTAGCTTGGACTAAATCATTAATTATTTCTTCAGATGCACCATCTTCTTTTGCTAAATTTGATAACTCTTGAAGTTGTTTTCTACTTCTAACAACGATAAAACTCTGTTCTCTTTCAACATTAAATCCTGAAAAATCACCTTCTTTGTTTGTTAAAAAAAATGATGTTATATTATTTTCAAGAATAAGTTTCTCGAATTTTTTAAGAAAAACATCATTTTTAAGATAATTTAATTCCGAAATGTTATAAGCGGATAAACTTAATTCAGTAAAATACTTCCATTCCAGCGCTCTCACTAGACTATTCATTTTATTTAATAAATCAGGATCATCTTTTCGAATATAGGCATCTACTAATCCAACATTCAAAGCATCTATTCCAATGGAATAATCCTGCTCTCCAGTAATCAAAATTTTTTTAAATGGAAAATTTTTAATTTGGTTCAAAAAGTCTATGCCATTCATATTTGGTATATGATAATCGATTAAAATAACGCTAATATCACAAACAAATGTATTTGTAGCAATAGCATTCCATTTTTTAATTGGAATGTGAAAATTATAATATGCTGATAACTCGGAATTTGCCTGCTCTATTTCAAATAAATCAGTTTGCCTGAATACAGTATCATACTTTTTCAATAAATAATTTAATAAGCAGTGCGGCGAGGTATACGATGAAAAATGCTTATCTTGCATCTTAAACAAGATACTCTCAGTAAATATGTTATCATCATCTAAAATAATTTTTCTTGTGGGGTAAAAACAAATAGGAATGAGACTTTTCATATTTAATCCTAAGGCTTATTATTTATATTCACAAACAGCTCTTGTATTTGATCTGCTGTTTTAACAAGATTTTTCATGTTTAAAATAAACAATGGTAAAATATCGGTGGGCACTTCTTCTTTTATTAAATTAGCCAAAATAGCTTTTTGATAGCCTTCAATCAAAATAGGTAAAATATTTGTTAAAACACTTGCGATCGTTTTAATCAAATTAACTTTGTTACTCAGATCATCCAATTGACTACTGTCAAAGTGATGTTGCGCATCCAATGGCGACATCCCCAATAGCTGTTCCAAATTGACATAAAAAAAATCTGCGATTGGCTTTATTGTTAAAACCTGTGGATTAGTCGTCACCCCTGTCATCAACCGAGAAATCACGGGTTGCGCAACACCCGTTTTTCTAGCTAGCTCCGCAGATTTTATTCCCAAGTCGGACATTAAAAAAGAAAGCACATCGGATATATTTTTCACAATCGTATCTATCACACAATATTTATTATTAACGCATAATATATATGCATATATGTATTGTCAATCTGTTTATTTTTAAAATATCTTTTATTTTTAAAATAATATTATAAAAATATTGACAATTGTTGAGTCCATAAATATTCTTTAAAACATATTAAATATGCATAAATGCATAAATCTTCAATCTCATCACTAAAGGAGTAGAAAAACAATGAGCATGCAAGAAACCTCGACCCATTATTCCAATCTTCCTGAAAAAAACTCATCACCCCCTTCTTCTGGCATTTCTGTCTTAAAATTCTATATACAAAATGAACGTAAGATTTTGAAGGCATTATTATTAAGCTGCTTGCATCGTTTATTTTGTGAACTTTTTCACAATAAAATTCAATCAATTAATTCTTCAATGGAGTGCTACACAATGGACGGTAAAATTATTCAATTTCTTATAGATGGCATTATTGAAACAAAAGAATATACGTTGGAAGGAATCGCTTACTACACAAAAATCCCCTTTGACGTTATTTTTGATGCTGCTTGTGGCAATAATAATCAATTATCGATTACACCCTGGGCAAGAGTTGCTGACCTTTACCTGCAAGTAAAACCAGATGTGGTTCAATTGCTATTTAATAAATTAATCGAAATAAAAGATAAAAATCACTTTGCGCTTTCATTATTATTAAATGAACAATGAAACGTCAAAAAAAAAATAATGATACTAATCCTTTATTATAAGCGTTGAGCACTCATCCAATTAATCAATGCTTCAACACACTATCGGATTTATCCACATCATGCGACCGTGTCACTACGATGCTCTATGTCGGTAGTGACGCGGTGCGCGCTCATATTTAATTCTTTGAATCCTCAAGATATTTTTTTGATTCTTCATAAAAAATATTGAGGACAGTATATATTTCATGTTTATTTTTGAAAATTAAACGTTTATTTTTTCAAAATGACTAACACTTTTTATCTTTTTGGAAGACCGCTTTTTGGAAATTTAGAAAAACTTTTAAGATAAGCTTCTTTCTAATCTTTTTAAAAACTTGATTTCGGCTTGATAGACAGAGTAACTTTTCCTCGGACTCATTCTTTATGAGCGAGTCATGCAAACAGTGGTGCCATTTGAACTTTTACATGTATGATAAAAGTTGCGAGTTGCGATATCTAAAGAATCGCAACTCGCAACTTTTTTATTTGGTAATTTTTCCTTCTTGAATAGCCTGCCTTATGTGCCGGCTAACATTGGATTTATGTAGATTAACTTGTTCGGCTATTTGACTTTGTTTATATCCCTTTTTTGCGAGATCAATAATTTGATCATGTGTGTTTATCGATCGTATAATCCATTCTTGCATTCCGGCATCATTAATCATCAGTTGCACCTCAAAAGGATTTGCGGTTTCTCCAAAAAATCCTCGTGCTTTTTCAAAATGAATTTCAAAAATAGCGCCATCTTTAGATTTATATTCATTTGGTCTCCTAAGTGCAATCACTGTGTCTAAAATATCTTCTCGTTTGCTGGTTCCTCTTTGATGACCGCTCTTTCCCGCATGATGAATAAAAAGAACTGATTTACCCGATGCACACATTTTTAAGACCCACTCTTGAACTGGATGCCATGAATCAGCTTCATTTTCTTTAATATTTCTGCACAAAGTTGAAATATTATCGACGATGATAAGCTCAATATCATGCAAGTAAGATTCCAAATGCATTTGACCTTTAAGTGTTGCAAGGTCAAGCATCCCGAGTGATTGTAGATCCGGCGTGATTAATCGAAATGGTACTGAGAAAGGAATAGAATCTCTGACCAGCAAAGTGGCAGGTCTTTCTTGCATTAATGACGCTGGCATTTCACCATCCAAGTAAAGCACACCTCGTGGCTTGCTAGATTGCCAACCTAAAAATGATGTATTGGATACCACAGCGTAAGCGATTGCCAATGCCATATGAGTTTTGCCAACTCCGCGCGGTGCATAAATCATGGCGAGCCCTTGAACAGGCAACCATGGCGACAAAATATTTTCTCGCTTTGGTAAATCCATTTTGATAAAGTCAGTCACTTCCATGGCGTTCAATGGAAAATTTTTTTGTGGATGAACAGGAATAAAATGCTTGGTATTTGACTTACCAAGCATTTGTTTAATTTGTTTTATAAAATGATTGCCAACATGATTCTGCTGGTTTTTCTGAAAATGATTGTTATTCATCGTAAGCTCTCTTCATGGTTACGCACTGACTGGTTGATTGAAACAACGCATGCCCTCCAAGCCATGCATCAATATCTATCTTGCGGTAACGAACCATACGTCCGATTTTGACAAAGGGAACACCTGTTCCCATCCAACGATCGCGTTCAATCATCGCAAGAGAACAATCAAGAATCGCCGCAACAGTTTCCTGCGAAAATAGCGCTGAACTCGGCGCTTGTTCATATTGATGAATAAGCTCTAAACAAGATAATTTTGTTTTCATATATGGATTCTCCTAAAGATTGTGTTTTTTGGATTTACAAAAAAAAATAGAGAATAAAAAAGCCAGACCGGGTTACCGAATCTGGCTTTTGAATTTTTTAGAAAATAAAAAACCAGCGCTTAGCTGGTTTATTTGTAACTATTGCATGTTATTAACTTTATATCATAAAGTGCTAGACAACTCAATCCTTTTGAGTGTGAAGCAATTCGATATTAATCTATATTGTTATTTTGTGAGTTAATAGATTCCCCCATTAAATATATTATTTTTTGAATTACGATTATAATTTTCTTCTAAATATTTTCTTCCCTTTTTAGTTATAGCATATTTTTGGAATCGGCTTTTTGGCCTATCTGGTATCGTGTAAGCAATAACAGCAGCGCTCTTAAGTTTTTGTAAAGCTTTTTTTACATTACCACTAAGCGATTTGTAACCCAAATTTTTAATTATCTCCTTGTTTCCAATAGGGTTTTTTAGACACATCTTAAGAATTTTCAACTCTGTTTCCGTAAAGTCAACATGGGCTTCTACATGGGCCTCCACATAGGCCTCTTCTTGGGCTTGCATCCCTTCTGAGAAAGAAAGATCCCTTAAAAACTCAGGATGAATCCTTATCTCTGTCCAAAAGGATTGTCTAGCTCCGTCAGTAAAAAAAACGGGTTCTGGTGATCCATTTCTTTTCAAAGCTGAACGCATCTTTGGAACACCTGTTCCTCTGCCCTCCGTAAACTCAAGCTCTTTTAAAAATTCACCAATACGACGATTACGATATCGCCGGCTTACCATACGGCCAGCTTGCATATCTTCTAAAGTAATAGATGGATCCGGTCCAGGATGACTAACAACACTGATACTCGTGCGATTGATCCGAACTTCTATGGGTTCTCTAATGTCATAGCTACGATGGTAAACTGCATTAACCAAAGCCTCTTCAATCGCAACATAAGGATAGTTAAAATAACGCTTTGCTTTTGCTTCACCAGGAATTTTTAACACTCGCTCAATAATAAAATTATTTTTAATATGCCTCAATGCGTCGCGCAATTGTTGGTCCAATGGACCTTTAAAAATAGCCTCCTGAATAACATCCCCACCTTCATCCTCTGGAAAATAAACAACATCAATCTGAATATAAGGAAAAAATTTTTCAGGTTTATCATGAAAAAACAATAATCCTACATTACGCGGTTTTAAATATTCATTACCTCCATCAACAATGGCCATTTGTCTGCATAAATCTGCAAATAGTATATCGCTAGATTCATCAAGCAATTCACTGCCCACTTCTTTTAAAAGGATTGTATTAAAGTAAGTTTAAGATCAAGTAGTGAAGCATGATAATTGATACGATCATCAAAAGGAACGGCTGCTGTTAAGCTTATCAATTCTTTGAGATCATCATTCTTTGCTATAACTGTTGACGATAATTTTCGGATATAATATTTATATTCTTTATCTTTCCCTAATGTTGCTGGCGCAGAATAGGGTCGATCTGCCCCTCCAGGAACCCAAATGACTAGAATGTATTTATTTTGATACTCTTGACATGAAACAATAGGCGTATAAGCGGGTTTCAAATAAGAGCACGTTCTAACAATCTCTTTTTGCAATTTATCAATTTGAGTTTTGGCTATTCCTTTAGATGGAAAAACAGGATTGCCATCGATTTCCCCCACTCCAATGACAATATATCCACCACCAAAATTATTAAAATCATTCGCAAAAGCGCAAACGGTTCTCAATACCGCTTCTGGATTCCAATCTGCCTTAAATTCAAGACGGTCGGATTCCACAATCGCGCTATTTAATAAATCATGTATGTTTATTGGTAAATGCATCTTTATTTTATTTCCATGTTGTTTTAAATCATTCTTCTAACGCAATTTCATTTACCTCACACCATTCACGCGCAAACTGTTGATATCTTTCATCTCTATAACTGTACCATTCTTTATCTATGTCCAATAAAATGACGGCGTCTTTAAAACGTCTAAAAACCCCTTTTCCTAATAACTTATTTGTTTTATCTTCATCTTCGAGATTTGAAGCAAAATCTTCCATTATTTGATATTCATTCACCTCATATTGTGAAGGTAAAGCTCGGTAGTCATTTTCATTTTCTAAATAATCTTTAGCAATTTTCATATCGTCTTGCATCCAATCTGGATAGTTACGATCATCATCTTCAGCAATACGAATTGCCTCATCAGTTATCCGATAAATTTCACCTGATTTAAAGTGAATGAATGATTGTGCTTCGTCCGAATGAAACTCTATCGCATCTACAAGATCATTTAATTTTACTTTCATCACAATAACCTCCGATTTATTTTATTAGACATGATGCTAATCACTTCACCACCCAATTTAACTCCCATTAATTTCAATAAATGATCCGTAATCATCTGCATAGGCATCCGTAACCGCTCAACATCCATGATGATATAACCCGCTGTCACATCATGATACATCTTATGATTAAGCAATCGTTTTAAGGCATAGGCGGGAATATCCAAACTCTCAGCGATTGTAATAAAAGTACGTCGTAAATCATGCAATGTAAAACTTACGCCTGAAAGATCAATCACTTTTTGCATCACTTTGCGTGGTTCGACGATATAGCCTGTTTTACCCCCACCGGGAAAAACAAATGTAGTAGCAGAATTGATTTTGCGGAATTCCAGTAGATTATAAAGAAAATCAGACAAAGGTAAAATATGTTTTTGATGATTTTTCGTATCTTTTATTGTCAAAGTTTTTCCTTGCAAGTCAACCTGATCCCAAGTTAAGCGCAATGCTTCTTCACGACGAAGGCCCGTGAAAAGAATCAGCAAAAAATAATCGCGCAAAATAGCAGATTTTCCTGTCGTTCTTTCATCTTCAATTTCAATCAATGCGTTATACCAAGTTGATAATTGATGCGCTTTAATGACGGTTTGTCTGCGTTCTACTCTGTACCATGCTCGTGTATGTGATAACTGTTTAACAGGATTTTCTAAAATGAGAGATCGTCCTTTGGCATCTTCATATTGACCTGCGGCAAAATTAAAAAGAGCACGTAAAAAACGCATCGCCAAATTAGCCCGTGCCTCACTTCTTTCACCCAAATGGCTATGGCGTGCAGCGACCATATCTTTGGTGATATCCAATATGGGTTTATTCTGCCAATCTAAAAATGATTCTTTCATAATGCGTTGATAATCTAACACCGTCGTGAATTTCAATGATTTTCTAGCATCAAGATATTCTTCAAATACCTCTCGCAGAGTCACCGACTTGGCTTTTCTTTCTTTTTTTTCAGCAATGGGATCAATGCCTGTTGCAATTTGACCCAATAATTTTTGCGCCTCTTTTCGTGCTTGCTCTACAGTGAGATGAGGATAATGACCAATCGTTATACGACGTAATTTATTATTCACTAATTTCTCAATAAAAAATGCCTTTGTTCCGCCGGATGTCACACGCACACCAAATCCTTTCATTGCATCATCATAATAACGCTTTTGTGCCGTACGCCCTTTGATAAGCGCTTCGGGTACAATGAGTTTATCTACCACTGATTTTGTTATTTTCATTTTATGATCTTTTTGTGTGTCGAACATGTGTCGAAAGAATAATTAAAAATTCTTCTAAGAACGTTGGATGCATTATAAATAAAAATATCAGTAAAACAAGTAGGTTATAAGATATTTATAGCCGTGTCGAACTTATTAAAATCACCTAAAAGTGTCACTTCTTGAACTCATAATCCCTTGGTCCTAGGTTCGAGTCCTAGTGGGCCCAGAGTAGAATCAAAAAGTTACGCATCATTCGCCGCTCTGAGTAAAACTGGGTTCGTGACTTTTGCGTGACCCACCACCTTTTTAACCTGCCTTAACATCGTTAATGCAAGTCCTTGCTGACTACCACATACTTTATTTGCCGCTTCCCAGAGATTGAGTAATTCAGCAGACGAGTAATGTGTCGTAATTCTTGTGGACTTGTGGCCAAGTAAATCTTGTCTATCCTCAAATGACACACCCGCTGCTCGCAATCTTCTTCCAAACGTATGCTTAAGATCATGTACGCGCACAGATAAGCCACTCATTCGTCTCGCCTTACGCCATCCATTATTTAACATACGACATATTGGCTTCCCTTTAAAAATAAAAACATAGTCAGGATGCTTCCCTCTTTGTCTTTCAATGACAGATCGTGCAATTTTATTCAGTATTACCAAACGATCTTCACCATTTTTAACAGCATCGCCTGGAATAATAAAAACTGACTCGATTTCTGTCACAGGTACTTTTACTTCCCATTCCCAGCGTAATCCACATACTTCACTATCACGACAACCTGTATTAACTGCAAACAAAGTCATTTCTTGTAGATGTGGCGGCAAAGCGGCAAGTAGTTTAACCTGATCTTCCCAATCCAATGGGTAAGGTTTCCTTGCATCATGCTTCGGTAGTAATTTAATTTTTGGCGCAGATGCTAGCCAAGTCAGACCAAATTCGTCCATCCATTCACCTGCAGCAAGATTCAAGATATGGCGTACCACTTGCAACCCGTGATTAATCGTGCGGATTTTTATTCCTTCCTTTCTTCGTGCTGCAATATAAGGTTGTAATGTTCCCATATGAACAGCTTCTAAAGAGAGATCACCAATATAAGAATCCAATATCTTTAATCGTCCCGCATCTGAGCGAATACTTTTCTTATGTTGATTTTCCATCAAAAATTTTATAGCTGCGTCCCTAAAACTCCGTTTTGGCCTTACACCGTATATAATAAATGTACAAGATAACGGCTGTGGCATATCTAAT